>JAUXBM010000031.1 GCA_030619415.1 Chlorobiota bacterium | reverse complement strand
GAATCATTCAACGTACTTGTCCACGAGCTAAGAGGACTTGGCTTAGAAGTCAGTTTTGACTAATTTTTTCTTAATTAATTGATCATAAAATAAATATCGATATATGGCTTTCAGAACAGACAGCAAAATTCCCAGTAATTTCGATAAAATAACCATCAGCCTTGCTTCGCCCGAATCGATCCTGGATCGTTCACACGGAGAAATCCTGAAACCTGAGACCATTAACTACAGGACGTACAAACCAGAACGCGACGGTTTATTCTGTGAACGCATCTTCGGTCCTATCAAAGACTACGAATGCCACTGTGGTAAATACAAAAGGATCAGGTATAAAGGGATTGTTTGTGACCGTTGTGGTGTAGAAGTCACCGAGAAAAAAGTACGTCGCGAACGTGGTGGACACATTCAATTGGTAGTACCCGTGGTGCACATTTGGTTTTTCCGTTCATTGCCCAACAAAGTTGGCGCTTTACTTGGTCTTCAAACCAAGAAACTGGAAATGCTCATTTACTATGAGCGGTATGTAGTTATCAATCCAGGTATCAAAGAAGCGGATGGTATTAACTATATGGACTTCTTAACAGAAGAGGAATACATCGATCTGATGGAAACGATTCCGATGGAAAATCAGTACCTTGATGATGATCATCCTGATAAGTTTATCGCCAAAATGGGCGCTGAGGGTATCCATGATTTGTTGGCCCGTCTGGATCTCGACAAGATTTCTTACGAATTGCGTCATAAAGCAAATACAGAAACTTCGCAGCAAAGAAAAGCTGAGGCGCTCAAAAGATTGAACGTTTATGAAGCTTTCCGTGATGCAAGGAGTAGGGCCGAGAACAAACCAGAGTGGATGATTGTTAAAATTGTTCCCGTTATTCCACCTGAATTAAGGCCACTTGTTCCGCTGGATGGTGGTCGATTTGCAACTTCCGACCTGAATGATCTTTACCGCAGGGTAATTATCAGGAACAACAGGTTGAAAAGACTGATCGAAATTAAAGCGCCTGACGTGATTATGCGGAATGAAAAACGCATGCTCCAGGAAGCTGTTGACTCGTTGCTCGATAATTCGAGAAAATCAAGTGCCGTTAAGACCGAATCCAATCGTCCGCTAAAATCATTAAGCGATAGCCTTAAAGGAAAACAAGGACGTTTCCGTCAAAACCTTCTTGGTAAACGTGTTGACTATTCAGGTCGTTCAGTAATTGTTGTTGGACCCGAACTTAGTCTAAATGAGTGTGGTCTTCCAAAAGACATGGCGGCTGAATTGTTCAAGCCTTTCATTATCAGAAAATTGCTTGAACGTGGTATCGTAAAGACGGTTAAATCTGCAAAGAAAATCGTAGAAAGGAAAGATGCTGTAGTCTGGGATATTCTCGAGAACATCCTGAAAGGACACCCGGTTATGCTTAACCGTGCCCCTACCCTTCACCGTTTGGGTATCCAGGCTTTCCAGCCAAAATTGATCGAAGGAAAAGCCATCCAGCTTCACCCGCTGGTTTGTACAGCTTTTAATGCTGACTTTGACGGTGACCAGATGGCTGTTCACGTACCCTTGGGTAATGCAGCTGTTATTGAGGCACAGGTACTTATGCTTGCCTCGCATAACATCCTGAATCCTGCTAACGGTGCACCTATTACTGTACCTTCGCAGGATATGGTACTGGGGCTGTATTATATTACCAAACAGCGGAAAAATACAAAAGAACACCCCGTAAAGGGCGAAGGAATGAAATTCTATTCGCCTGAAGAAGTGATTATTGCCTACAATGAAGACATGGTTGATCTTCACGCAGTTATTAACGTGAAGTTAGATGTGAGAGAAAATGGTAAGCTGGTCAATAAAATGACCGAAACATCCGTTGGACGTGTTATTTTCAACCAGGTGGTACCGAAAGAATATGGATATATCAACCAGTTGCTTACCAAAAAAGCATTGAGGGATATTATCGGTGAAATTCTCAAGGTAACCGGTACCGCTGTCACTTCTAAGTTCCTTGACGAGATAAAGAGTCTTGGATTTGAAATGGCTTTTAAAGGAGGACTATCCTTTAACCTTGGCAATGTGATTATTCCAGAAGTTAAGGAAGAACTTATTGCCGAAGCAAATACCGAAGTTGATGAAGTGATGAATAACTATAATATGGGATTCATTACAAACAATGAACGATACAACCAGATTATTGATATCTGGACGCATACCAACTCAGCATTGACCAACACCCTGATGAAGCAACTCACAGTTGACGACCAGGGATTTAACCCGGTTTATATGATGCTAGATTCTGGTGCGCGTGGATCTAAAGAACAGATTCGTCAGCTATCAGGCATGAGGGGATTGATGGCCAAGCCACAAAAGTCAGGCGCTTCGGGTGGAGAAATTATTGAAAACCCGATTCTGTCCAACTTTAAGGAAGGTCTGTCGGTACTCGAATATTTTATCTCTACACACGGTGCCCGTAAAGGTTTGGCAGATACTGCCCTTAAAACTGCTGATGCCGGTTACCTTACAAGGCGTTTGGTTGATGTTGCACAGGATGTGGTGATTAACGAATTAGACTGCGGTACGCTTCGCGGATTGACGATAAGTGCGCTGAAAAAAGGTGAAGATGTAGTGGAAACACTCTTCGACAGGATCCTTGGCCGGGTAACACTTCATGATGTATATCATCCGCTATCGGGCGAAATTATGCTGGAAGGTGGTCAGGAAATTGATGAAATTGTTGCGAATCAAATTGAAGAGTCGCCTGTTGAGTCTGTCGAGATCAGGTCAGTATTAACCTGTGAATCAAAAAGGGGTGTATGCGCCAAATGTTATGGACGTAATTTAGCCTCCGGCATCATGGTTCAAAAAGGTGAGGCTGTTGGCGTTGTTGCTGCTCAATCAATTGGGGAACCTGGTACTCAGCTCACACTGCGTACATTCCACCAGGGTGGAACTGCTTCCAATATTGCGGCTACATCGTTTATTGAGGTTCATTATGATGGTGTTATCGACATCGAAGAGTTGCGTGTTGTGGCCAGTAAAAATGATGAAGGAAAGAAATTCAATATCGTTGTCGGACGTTCTGCCGAGATGAGAATCGTTGATGAGAAAACAGGAATTATTCTCCAGTCGGGCAATATCCCTTATGCTTCGAACCTGTTTGTAAAGGATGGTGCAAAAGTGAAGAAAGGTGATAAGATTGCCACCTGGGATCCTTACAATGCGGTAATTCTTTCTGAAGTTGCCGGTAGCATTGCCTTTGAGAATATCATTGAAGGCCAAACCTTCCGTGTTGAATCTGACGAGCAGACCGGCTACTTTGAAAAAGTAATCATCGAAACACGTGTAAAAACAAACAATCCGATCATCAAGGTCTTAGATGCTGATGGCACAGCGATCAGGAGCTATGACCTGCCGGTTGGTTCGCATATCCTCGTCGAGGAAGGTGAAAATATCAAAGGCGGAAAAATCCTTGTGAAGATTCCGAGGGCCTTTGGAAAATCTGGTGATATCACCGGCGGTTTACCGCGTGTGACTGAATTGTTCGAAGCACGTAATCCTTCTGAACCTGCAGTTGTATCCGAAATTGATGGTGTTGTTAGCTTTAGCAAAAAGCTTAAACGTGGTAACCGTGAGGTTGTCATCACCTCTAAAATTGGTGAAGAGAAGAAATACCTTATCTCGACTGCCAAACAAATTCTTGCGCAGGAAAACGATTTTGTAAAAGCAGGAACACGGTTGTCTGATGGAGCAATGACCCCTGCTGATATTCTTGCCATTAAAGGTCCTATGAAAGTTCAGGAATATATCGTGAACGAGATTCAGGAGGTTTACCGTTTACAGGGAGTGAAAATCAACGACAAACACTTTGAGGTGATTGTCCGCCAGATGATGCGCAAAGTACAGGTTGCTGACTCAGGTGATACCCGTTTCCTTGAAAACGAACTGGTTAACAAGATCGAGTTCTCGGAAGTAAATGACGATATATTTGGTAAAAAAGTAATCGTTGAGCCAGGTGATTCAGGGAATTTCAAAAAAGGTCAGATCGCAAGTGCGCGTAAATTGCGTGAAGAAAATTCTACTTTGAAACGCCGCGATAAAGTATTGGTAGAATCAAGAGATGCACAACCGGCAACTGCCCGTCAGGTACTTCAGGGAATCACGAAAGCATCGCTTCAGACTGAAAGTTGGATTTCGGCTGCTTCTTTCCAGGAGACAACAAAAGTGCTCACCATGGCCTCAATCAATGCCAAGACTGATAGGCTACTCGGACTTAAAGAGAACGTAATTGTCGGACATAAAATTCCTGCAGGAACCGGTCTCAAAGAGTATGAGGATATCCTTGTTGGATCGAAAGAAGAGTACGACGCTGTTATGGAATCAGCATCGCTGACGGAAGTTGAAGAAACAGATATTATTGAAGACTAAACGATAAGGCACAGTCTTAAAAGGCTTATTTCATGCAGCAGCGGCGCAGAGGACGCAAAGAATATCAGTTGTGTAAATCAGCGCTTTAACGCTGCCATCTTCGCGGCTTTGCGTGAAAAATATTAATTACGATCTTTTTATACTGTGCTTTTTTATTAAAAATATCATGGAAGATAAAAACAAACAGCAGAAAATTAATATTGAACTGAGTGATGAAATAGCAGAAGGGATATATTCAAACCTTGCTATTATCTCCCATTCACATGCCGAGTTCATCGTTGACTTTGTAAAGTTGATGCCAGGAAGCCCAAAGGCAAAAGTTAAATCGCGAATCATTTTAACTCCTGAACATGTCAAACGCCTGACCAAGGCTTTGACCGACAACATCAGGAAGTTTGAGTCGCTTCATGGTCCCATTAAGGAAACCAAAGGAGACGGGATGCCACCATTTACGATGGGTGGTCCCACAGCACAGGCATAGCCAATAAAGCAATATCCTTAATGAAGAAATTTCTTTAAACGAATTCAGAGGGGGTTACACCGTAAATTTCTTTAAACGTTTTTGCGAAGTACGACTGGTTTGGTATCCCCACTTCAAAGCCTACCTGGGTTACATTCAATTCACCCTCTCTTAGCAGTTCGACCGCTTTTTTCATGCGCAACCGGCGCATAAAATCACTGGCTGACTGGTCGGCCAACGCTTTTAATTTGCGGTGCAATTGCACACGGCTCATCGCCATTTCCATGGCGAATTTTTCTACATTAAATTCTGAGTCAGACAAATGCCCATGTATGATGGTTGTGGCCTTCTCCAAAAACTGTTCGTCCATCTTTGTCATGGCTTCGCATGAAGACGCACTGATCAAGCGTGTTTCTTTAGCATCGCCAATGTGTTGAGACAATAGCTTTCTTAATTTCCCTCTCTGCAGAATCAGGTTTTTAATCCTGACTTGCAGTTCTTTGGCATCGAACGGTTTTGTGAGAAAATCATCAGCGCCTGATTCGAGGCCTTCCAACCTGCTTTCTGTTGAGGCTTTTGCTGTTAGCAGGATGATGGGAATATGGCTTGTCCTTTCATCGTTTTTCAACCGCGATGTCATTTCGCTTCCATCCACAATGGGCATCATTAAATCGCTAATAATAAGGTCGGGTATTTCTTCGATGGCTTTTTCAGCTCCTTCTTTTCCGTTAGCTGCCTCAATAATACTATAGGAATCAACCAGATAGCTTTTGATGTATGATCGCATATCATCATTGTCTTCCACGATTAATAATAAAGGGTGATTGCTATTCTGCGCTTTTTCTGTCGTTTCAGGCTGACTTACTACATCCTGGATGAATACATAATCGTCATCAAAAAGCTCCTCCTCAATTTCCGGGCCTTTACCGGTTATTAGTAATATTTCATCTTCTGAGAGATGTTCTTTTCCTGATTGAAGGAATACCGTAAATGTGGTTCCCAATCCGGGTTCACTATCAACAGTTATTGTTCCATGATGCAATTCAACCAGTTCTTTGGTTAAAGCAAGTCCGATACCTGTCCCAAGGTAAGTTTTCATTTGTTCGGCATCAACCTGGTAAAAGCGGTTAAAGATAAAGGGTATTTTTTCTTTGCGGATGCCGATTCCTGTGTCTTTAACTTTTATTTCAATGCCTGGAGTTGTATCAGGAGAAATGCTGGAAACTGAAATACTCACCATGATCTTCCCTCCTTTCTCAGTAAATTTGAATGCATTGGACAATAAGTTATTGGCAACCTTTTCAATCTTGAGGGTGTCGATATAGACGATATGTTCTTCCGCATCTGATTCATATTCCAGTGTGATTCCCCTGCTATCGGCAATAGATTGGAAGGATTGGACAAACACCCTGCACAGTTTTGCAATGTTTTCGGGACGGGCACGCAATTTCATCCTGCCTGATTCCAGTTTCGACAAACTTAACAATTGGTTAATGAGCGTTTGCAATCTTCGGGCATTGCGCCTGATCAAAGTGAGTTCTTGTAAATGCCCTTCATCTTTTACTTTGCCAATATATCGATCTAAAGGCCCAAGGATTAAAGTGAGGGGCGTACGGAATTCATGGGAAATGTTGGAAAAAAATTTGTTTCTCTCAGTATCCAGTTCTGACAGTTTTTCAGCATTGATATATTCCAGTTCCAATTCCCGTCTTAGATGCAATTTTTTTAATTCACCGCGGCGAACAAGTAAGATCAGGCCTAAAAACACCGAAACATAAAACCCAAAAGCCCACCATGTTCTCCAGAATGGCGGGTGGTTTAAAACAGCAAGACCCGCCCCTTCTTTATTCCAATTATCATCGTTGTTGCTATCCTGCGCCAGGCGTGTAAATTCAACCAATGGTTTACCTTCAACCCCCATCCTTTCAAAGAGCGTAGTTCTGTCGAACTCATCAGTAAATTGAGCAACTGCATTGCTTGTACAAAATGAAAAGCAGAATAAAAAAACAAATAGAATAAAGGTCTTCAATAGTTCAGCGCCAGCGCTATACAGGGAGTTTGCCCTGGAAATGAATGTCAGTAAATTGGAGTGTTTTAGTTTGGGTGCCAATTGCGATTAAGGCTTGATTAGTGTCTACGAAAATAGAACAATATTTAGGACACAACAAACCCTAATGCATAATTAACTAGTATTTAACTTTTTACATTTATCCCCTGGTTAATTTATCAGGACTTTCAATTCTTTAGATCGCATTTTGCTTGATGCCGGTGGTTTTGAGTTTTTATAAAGACGGTAATATTCTGAATTCATCGATGTAAACTCAGGAACAATATCTTTCATACAGGCAATAAGATCGTGTTTTGAAAGCTCGTCAACTGACTCAATAATCCGGCTAACAGCATAATTTACTTCCTCATAATCATGCTCCTCGATTTTTGCAATCATAATCTTATCATTATAAGTGGGTAATACCTGTTCTTTATTATTTAACAGTTCCTCATACAACTTTTCGCCTGGCCTGAGGCCGATAATTTTTATTTCAATATCTTTATCTGCAACAAGGCCTGATAGCGCAATCATTTTTTTAGCAAGATCATATATCTTAATAGGCTCACCCATATCAAACACAAATATTTCTCCGCCATTGCCCATGAAACCTGCCTCAAGTACCAACTGGCTTGCTTCAGGGATGGTCATGAAATACCGGCAAATATCTTTGTGTGTCAGTGTAACAGGCCCACCGGCTTCAATCTGCTTTTTGAAAAGTGGCACAACTGACCCGTTTGATCCAAGCACGTTGCCAAACCTGGTAGTTATAAATTGAGTAGCAATTCCATCGTTTTGCGCGATGGACTGAATATAAATTTCGCTGATACGCTTGGTTGCTCCCATCACATTTGTTGGGTTAACAGCTTTATCAGTAGAGATAAATACAAATTTCTTTACGCCGAATTCAATGGACAGATCCGCCAGGTTTTTTGTTCCACCCACGTTCACCCGAATGGCTTCACAGGGAAATTCTTCCATCAATGGAACATGCTTATAGGCTGCGGCATTAAATACAATTGACGGTGAATATTTCTCAAATATCTTTCGTAGTTGTTGCTTGTTCGTAACATCACCGATTAAAATCTTAAAAACAGGATTGTTATTGGCTATAATGATTTCATTTTGCAGATTATACAATGGTGACTCTGCATTGTCCAAAAGAATTACCTCTTTGGCTTTAAATGCAATAAGCTGGCGCGCGATTTCAGATCCAATGGATCCGGCAGCCCCGGTTATAAGAACAGTTGCATTTTTTAAGCCTTCCCGTATTTTATTTCGGTCTAACTGAACGGAGTCCCTGCCCAGAAGGTCTTCAATATTTATTTTCCTGAATTTATTGGCATTCAAACCTCCATTGATCCATTTGGAAACCCTGGGAACCTCCTTTACATGAATACCCTTTTCGATACATAAATCAATGACTTTCCTTTTATTCGATTTATGCAGCTTTGGCTGGGAGATGGCAATAATCAATTCCGAAACCTTTTTTTCAGCAAAAATCGACTGAAATGCTTTATCCATTGAATAAACCGGAACATCGAATATGCATTTATTATGCAGCGATTTGTTGTCATCAATAAAAGCAACCACCCTGGCTTTCAATTCACGGTTATTTATGATGACTTTATAAGCCATTTGACCAAGAGACCCGGCCCCGTATATAACAATATTTTTATCAATTTGCTGAAATCGAAAAAATGTATGATATACAGATCTGATAAGCAGCCGGGATACCAATATCATTCCAAAACTAATCAGGTACTGTAAAATAATTATGGTTAATGGAATGAACAGAACACTTGTGTAGGAGATGAAAAACCCTGCCATGATTAAAAATCCGGCTGAAAAAGTTAAGGCAAAAAATATTTTTAAAGTACTTTCTAATGTTGAATGCCTGATTACATCCGTAAAAGGACGAAAAAAAATGATGCCAAGCAGGTAAACCGGCAGGGTAAATGCAAGTTGCCACAGAATATAATCGCTTTCCGAAAAGCTAAAATTCAACCGGTTAGCCAGCAGGTGGGCCATAAACAGTGAAACAGCTATAACGCTTATATCAAATGACAGAATGATCCCCCGCGGTAAGTAATGTTTGTTTACATATCGGTTAAATCTCTTTTTCATACCTACAATTTCAGCTCTTTAAATTTTCACCAAAACAGTAAACAAAATCAGCCTTTACAAGGCGTTATTGTACGGCTATCGCAACTGAAATAAACGATAGTTCGCCTTTGAGTTACAGAAATTTAATATTTGATAAAGTATCCATTGTTTAGTTTTGGTTATGCTAATATATAACATTATTTGAGATGTTAAGCAGCTAAAGATTCTTACTTAAATAATTTCCTGAAAACTCTTCCTGCCTGTTTCATTATCATTAAGGTTACTGCCGTTTTTAAACGTTTTCTTGTTATCGAAACGTTTTCTGTTTCATATTGTTTTGGGCCAAGTGATAGTTTGTAGGGATCCATGCCAAGCGTAAGATCATAGAATTTATAATTCTCGTCAATGGCCTGTTTAATACTCTTTGTAATTAAAACAATGCCGGGTGAAATTTTTGAATAATCAGGGTTATAACTTGCGATATAGGCATTGTAGATTTTATTTACAGGATCAATCAGACAGGCAAGGGTCGCAACAGGGATATCTCCATCCCAAATCATACTTAACCGCAATAAATCATTCTCAAAATGATAAAACAGTATTTTCCTGTGCCATTCCATTTCCCTTTCTTTATGCCAGCGATTAAACCATAGTTTACAAGTTATTTCGATATCTCTGTCAATAGTTTCCGCGGTGGAATATTTGATCTTATATCTTTCATTTTTCTGTATGACATTTGTACTGTGCCTGATAGTCCGCCTGGTTCTATTTCCTATATTGATTTTCAGATAGGATTGATAATCCTCCGGTAATGTGATACATAACGATGTAAGGCCTTTGCTTAACTCAATAGAAAATTTAGCATCCGGAAACGAAGTCAGGAAGGTGCCGAGGCGTGGGTCTTTTGTCCAGTCAAGATGAAAAACGTCCCACCTGAGGCCTGACTGCATATAAAATGCCAATACTCGAATTATCTCAGGCTCAAAGTCCGGTGAACATAAAAACCCGGGATAAGCAGAAATGGGTCTGCCTGCATGGGCAATTCGGCGAATCGGATAAATCCCAAAATATCCACGACCGAAGATTGTAAGCGGCAAAAAAGCAACATAAGCAGAAGTATCCACATTTTTTACACCCAATACAACCCATTTATCGGATGTTGCAGAAAACCAACCATACATCCATAACCAGGAAATGTAAACGTTTGAATTTGGATCTGATCTATACAATTGCTCCCAGTCTTTTTTAATCTTTTTAAAAGAAGAGGGATTATTTATTCGATCAACACGCAACTTTCCCATCATTACCTTACCAATTGATAATCATCAAGCATCTGATAAATCTCCGAAGGGGAATTGAACATCATGGCATCAATGATCGATAATCCGGGAATAAACTCATCTCTTTTCTGATCGTACGGTTTATGGCCAAATTTCAGGAATTTTAAATCAATGTTATTTTTCAGATATTTTTGTTTATCCATAAATGATTGTCCGCCAATAGGATTGATGTATTCGGTTATACCCATTGCTTTACAAATATTCAGCCCCCACTCATCAGCTTCACGCACAGGTTCAACATGGATTTTCATTTCTGAGAATACTTCAAAGTTTAAATCAATGCCAATATAGGCACAGCTTGCTTTTAATGTATGTATATTTAATTCTGATAAATTCTCAAATTCAATCTTTAATGTTTCATGCAAAAACGCAACAACCGTTTTATAATGAGGTGCATATTTACGATAATAACCAAGAT
>JAUXBM010000099.1 GCA_030619415.1 Chlorobiota bacterium | reverse complement strand
GTTTGATACCGTAAAGAAGGTTTTCAATTACGGTTTAATTACTCAACTGGCCAATTTACTGAGCATTGGGAATAACCGGATGAGCTTCTTTTTCATCAAACATTTTGCAGGGCTCCCTGCTCTTGGCATCTACAATGCCGGTATTCAATTAACCGAAGGATTTAAACTTATCGGACAGAGTATTGCGGTTGTCCAATTTTCTGCGATCTCCAACTCGAGAGATGCAGAATATTCAAGGATCCTCACAATCAGGCTGATGAAGGTTGTCGTTTTATTGACACTGGCTGCGGTAGTCGTAATTAATGTATTGCCCGAATCGTTTTACACCTGGATGTTCAGCGATGATTTCATCGGCGTAAAACCAGTGATCATTGCCCTCAGCCCCGGCGTGATGGCCCTGGCCGCCAACAATATTTTCAGTCATTATTTTTCAGGCATGGGTGAACCGAAAGTAAACCTGTATGCCAAGATAATCGGGTTTGTTTTTACTGTTATCCTGGCAATTTTGTTGATCCCATCATACGGCTTTATCGGTGCAGCCATAACAGCTTCAGTTAGTTACACCTCAACTGTAATTTATCAATACATGGTCTTCAGAAGGGAAACACAAACAAAAGTAACCGAATGGCTTCCGGCGAGAAACGACTTTACGGATTTCAAAAAAATTGTTCAGGAAACATTGGCCAAGGACAAATCCAATCTGGAATAATAAGCGCCCGAGGCTGCTGATTATCATTAATTTTTTTCTTTGAAGGAGACCTTTTTAAAACACACCGTTTTGTCATCCTGATTGAAATGAAGAAACTTTACATAGCTGAAATTCAGAACGTAAGGATTCTTCACTTCGTTCAGAAAGACAGTTTTTAGAGGTTTTGAAAAGGTCTCTGAATACTAATTTTACAAGAAGTATGCGAACTCCAGGCACTCCAAATACTCTAGTTCACTTTAGGCACTCCAAATACTTTAGTCACCCCAAAAACTCAAACACTCTTCCAGGTCATCTCCGATACTTTTAACAGCGACAGTAAATGATAAAGCGTCTCACCTGAAGCGGCACGCAAATCATGCTGATCGGCATAAATGGAAAGCTGGCCGCCAAAACCTTTGTGCATCAAAGCGATCACCATTTCAATCATCGCTTCATGGTTTTCAGATTGACTCACCATGTTTAGCGATGGCAGACGGAACCTGTTTTTAATTTTCTGCCTGAAAAATATTTTATCAATTTGCCGGGTATTCGCAAGCGGTATACCCCAGTTAGCATTCGGAAAATCATTTAATTTGTTATCGACAAGGTTCGTGAAGGCCCGAAACAACTTAAAATTCGATTTAGCCTTTTCAGGGATTGAATGGGACAGCTTAAAAAAAGCGGGACTGTAAAATGGGGTAGTACTCCAGATAAAACTCCTGTTGCGATCTTCACCTTCGAACAACCAGTTTATGCCTCTCTCAAATAATTGGAAATGTTTGTACTTCATGTTTGTGCTGCTTCCCGGGAGGCTGGCCAGGTACTCTTTTAATTTTTTCTCCTCCTCAGCAGCATCAAAAAGAAATAAGTCCCGAAGGGTTTTTCGCGAGGAAACTTCATTCTTCCGCACTATGAAATTTGATAATTGTTTTTGACTGAGAGATATTCCCGGTAACAGACCGGGTAAAGTTTTATCGCCTCCATCGCCGGTTATCATCAATTGGTAACTGGATGCAAGATTCTTCAAAAAATGCAGAATAAAAGCCATTCCCAGGTAATTCATCCCTCCTTTCGCAAGCGTAAACTCATCAAAAAATTCAGGCGACCATTCATTTACCTCCATAATATTTGGCGATTTTCCATAATGCCGGCTCAATTGCTTCACGATGGCAACATCAGAATTGATAATGGCATTGTCATAATTAAAGGCGGAATAGTCGGCCTGTAAATTATTTTTCTCAATAACCCCCATGATCACCCGTGAGTCGAGCCCACCACTCAACGACAAAATAATCCTTTCATCTATTTTAAACCTATTTTTTACGGCTTTCGTGAACGCTTCATACAACGCCTCTTCGGGATTTGACGAATGATCGAATGTATTGGCCAATTCTTCAATATCAATTGGCTGGTTAGTTATATTAACTTGCTCATTTTCGATTGTAACAAGCGATGACGGTTTAAGCCTGTCGATGTCGTGGTACAAGGTCCTGTTGCCAACCGGGTAACCAATTCTTAGATATTGATAAATAGAGGCATCATCAAACATCAAACCCGGGGTAATTTTATCGAGGACAAACATGTCTCTCGACAAAATAAATTGTTTTTGGTGATAAACATACACAGGCAAGCGGCCAAGGTAATCATTGAATACGACGATTTTTTCTCCCTTTTTATCAATTATATAAATGATAAATTCACCATCCAGATTTCTAAAATATCCGGCATTGTCAATATCATCATTCCCCTTTACAGGCCCCTTGTTTTGAATCAACTTTTCAATTTGACTT
Organism: Chlorobiota bacterium; assembly: GCA_030619415.1. GTDB lineage: Bacteria > Bacteroidota > Bacteroidia > Bacteroidales > F082 > JAADID01. Next base: position 4,289 of record JAUXBM010000099.1, on the reverse strand, counting down.
TGGAAATATTTATCCTCTGAGATGTTAATTCCGTATATTCTTCCTTCAATTACCGCAATGTGTTCTTTGGTCTCAATTATCTCGTATGGGTATTGGTTTCCATCGCGAAAGAGGAGCAGCATCTCATCTGTCTTGCTGATATACTGGATTTTAAAGGAGGCTTCCACCAACCTGTCAGTTCTTTTTTTGATGCTTTCATTAAGCCCATCAAATTGGTAAATCAGTGTAAATCCAGGCATATTTGTCTTCGCAGAATGGTATTGTAAAAGTATGAATTTACCCGACCCTGACTAATTTTTTGTGTTCCTCCGACACGCATATTGAGCTCATACCTTGATCCCGGCAACGCACTGAAATCTTTGGTTTGCCAATGGTTTTCAACAAACCCATCTTAAAAACTATTTTTGAAAATGTGGTGACCGGATATTGAAGTTTCTATTTTTGCCTCAAATTAAGGTGAGATGTCGGCTGATTACACAGAAGATAGCATACGATCGTTAGACTGGAAAGAACACATCCGGCTTAGACCCGGCATGTACATTGGGAAACTTGGTGATGGAAGTTCGCAGGATGATGGTATTTATGTACTGTTGAAAGAGATGATTGACAACTCCATCGATGAATTCGTAATGGGGCATGGTAAAACCATCGAAGTTACAGTTAACGAAAAAGAAGTCACAGTTCGGGATTTTGGTCGTGGTATGCCACTTGGGAAAGTACTTGAATGCGTGAGTAAGATAAATACCGGCGCTAAATACGACTCGAAAGTTTTTAAAAAAGCGGTTGGCTTAAATGGTGTTGGATCAAAAGCGGTTAATGCTTTATCAGGATATTTTAAAGCACAATCAATCAGAGAAGGGAAAACAAAGGTTGTTGAGTTCGAACGCGGAAAATTACTAACCGACGCCAACATTATTAAAAGTGATGATAAGCAGGGAACTGTTATCTCTTTTGTTCCGGACAACGAAATATTCGGGAATTTCCATTTTTTATTTGAGTACATCGAAGAGATGTTGTGGAATTATGTATTCCTGAACAATGGCTTGACCATCATTTTCAACGGACAGAAGTTCCAGGCAAAAAATGGCCTTTACGACTTGCTGGAAAGAAACATCAACGGTAACGGCCCTGTACTCTACCCCATCATTCACCTCAAAGAGGGCGATTTCGAATGCGCCTTCAGTCACAGTTCACGATCTTACAGCGAAGAATATTTTTCCTTTGTGAATGGTCAGCATACTACTTCAGGAGGCACACACCAATTGGCATTCAGGGAAGCTATCGTCAAAACAATCAGGGAATTTTTTGGTAAAGATTTTGAAACCAGCGACATCAAAACTTCGTTAATTGCAGCATTCAGCATAAAAGTTCAAGAGCCTGTATTTGAATCACAAACAAAAACAAAGCTGGGATCGCAGCATATCGAGGCGGGCGGTCAAACAGTTCGTCATTACATCAACGACATCATAAAACGAAATCTCGATAATTACCTGCATATTCATTCCGAAACGGCGGAAGCATTGTACCGAAAAATAATGCAGTCGGAGAAGGAAAGAAAGGACATGGCCGGCATCAAAAAGCTTGCACGCGAAAGTATAAAGAAAGCCAGCCTTCACAATAAAAAATTGCGCGATTGTCGGATCCACCTCAATACAAACCACGAAAAACGATTGGAGACCACGCTATTTATTACCGAGGGTGATTCGGCCAGCGGCTCTATTACAAAATCGCGGAATGTGCAAACCCAGGCAGTTTTCAGTTTGAAAGGGAAACCCCTGAATTGCTATGGCCTCAGCAAGAAAATTGTTTACCAGAACGAAGAGTTTAATTTATTGCAAGCCGCATTAAACATTGACGAAAGTGCTGAAAACCTGCGTTACAACAATGTAGTAATCGCAACAGATGCCGATGTTGATGGCATGCATATCAGGTTGTTGTTGCTCACTTTCTTTTTGCAATTCTATCCTGACCTTGTGAAACACGGACATCTTTATATTTTGCAAACGCCTTTGTTCAGGGTGAGAAATAAAAAGGAAACCATTTACTGCTACAGCGACGAAGAAAAAATTACAGCCATTAATAAGCTCAGGTCAAGCCCGGAAATCACACGATTTAAAGGACTAGGAGAGATATCACCCGGTGAGTTCAAACATTTTATCGGCGCGACCATCCGGCTGGATCCGGTTATCCTGCGCAGGGAATCCTCCGTTGCTGAAACCTTGTCATTTTATATGGGAAAAAACACACCCGAGCGCCAGGTATTTATTATCAATAACCTTCGCATTGAGGAAGATGTAGCGCTGGAGCCCAAAGTCGCTTAAGCCTTCAAAAAACTTTTCTTGCAATCATTCACGCTGCGACGCTGCGCCGCCGCGTGAAAACTACTTATAAAACGGAGGTCTTTGAACCAGTGCTTTGGCTAATTTGTTACGTACCTTAATGTAAATCTCCAATCCATCCTTCCAGTAAGGTTTGTCGATATAAGCCATGCCAACACCTTTTTTCAACATCGGTGACATGGTTCCGGATGTAACCTCCCCAATTACATTTCCATCTGCATCACACACTTCGTAATGCTGGCGGGGAATGGCGCGTTCTTCCATGATAAAACCTTTTAAGCGGCGGGGAACTCCGTTCTCTTTTTGGTTTAAGAAAAGATCGCGGTCGATGAAATCATTGCCTTCAACAAACTTGGTTATCCAGCCAAGTCCGGCTGCAATGGGAGAAGTAGTGTCATCAATATCATTTCCATAAAGGCTAAAACCCGATTCGAGTCGTAAAGTGTCCCGAGCTCCCAATCCAATGGGTTTGATACCAAACTCCTGCCCAGCTTTAAGCACTTCTTTATAAATGGCCCCGACATCTGGATTTTTCATGTAAATCTCACAGCCACCTGAACCGGTATAGCCTGTTGTTGAGAAAATCACATCCTTTACACCGGCAAATTCAATGACTTTGAAGGTATAATATTCCATATCCTCAATGGGTTCATGGGTCAGTTTTTGCATGGCTTTCAAAGCAATTGGTCCCTGAATGGCCAGCTGAGAAATATCATCTGAGGCATTCGTCAACTTTGCACCAACAATACTGTGGCTGTTAATATATTCCCAATCCTTTTCGATGTTTGAGGCGTTAACGACCAGCAGATATTTCTCTTCATCAAAACGATAGCAGAGAAAATCATCAACGATTCCTCCTTTTCCATTCGGGAAACAACTGTACTGCACTTTTCCGTCATGAAGAGCGGCAACATCGTTGGTTGAGACTTTTTGAACCAGATCAAAAGCATTCGGTCCATCTACCCAGAACTCACCCATATGCGATACATCAAAAACACCCAGTTTAGTTCTCACTGTTTCATGTTCAGCGTTAATTCCTTCAAATTGAACCGGCATATCGAACCCAACGAATTCAACCATTTTGGCACCCATTTCCCTGTGCATTTCGTTCAGTGCAGTTTTTTTCATTTTTTTAGTTTTGAATTTGCCGTAAAAGTAATAATTAGCTTTACAACCAAAAAAAGTGAAAATTAAAATTTTCTTCCTTCCCACGTGTTTACGGAAAATGATTTGAGGATAGAACTTCAAACTTTCTAGCTTTGCACCTCAATGAATAAAACTGATCAAAATACTATTTTCATCACCGGTGCCTGCGGTTTCGTCGGTCGTTTTTTGGTTGACCTGCTTACCAGTACAACAACTTACAAGCTCGTTTTAAACTGCAGAAACCATGCAAACAGACCTGTTCAAAATTCAAGGATCGTATTTACCGATGCTGACTTAAATGATAAAAAAGCACTGGAAAATATCCTTGAAACACACAAACCTGGAATTGTTATCCACCTGGCCGGCATAACCAGAATTAAAGATGGAGAACAAGACCCGAATGAAGCCTTTCGGGTAAACTACACGGGCACAAAATCATTAATCGAATTGGCTGCCAAATACGAGCTTAATAAATTTGTATTTGTTTCCTCCGATATGGCTCGGAACCATCAATCTGTAATAGGAATTACCAAATTCCTGATTGAGTCATACATCCTAAGTCTGGATCAAACAAACATGCAAATAATCACCTTGAGGCTTCCCAATATTGCCTGGACACCAGGTTCCGTACAACTTATTTTTGAAGATCAAATTAAAAAACAATCACCGGTTACCATCACTCATCCCGACATGAGCCGTCGGTTTATTACCGGTAATGAAGCTGCTGAATATATTAAGTACGGGTTTGAACATGGTACTGATAAAGATCTTTTCGTGATCAACAAAGCACCGGTTAAGATTAGC
>JAUXBM010000014.1 GCA_030619415.1 Chlorobiota bacterium | reverse complement strand
TTTGCTGATATTTTATTGCCTCTTCCGGTGAAAGGTACTTTTACCTATCGGATACCTTTCGATCTTAACGAATTTGTTCGGGTTGGTCAGCGGGTGGCCGTGCAATTCGGAAAAAAGAGAATCTATGCAGGCCTGATTAAAAAATTGCACCGGGAGGTTCCTGAATACACACCAAAATATATTCTGCACCTGCTTGACGAAAAACCATTGGTCAACGAGATCCAATACCGGTTTTGGGAATGGATTTCATCGTATTACATGAGTACAGAAGGTGAGGTAATGAATGCGGCTTTGCCATCTGCCTTTAAACTGGCCAGTGAATCCAGGGTGTTGCTCTCCACAACATTTGCTCCTGACAAAGACATCCTTGATGAGTATGAATTTAGGATCACCGAAGCCCTTCTGGAAAAGAAGAGATTGACCATCGACGAAATAGGGAAAAGTATAGGATTCCAGAATGTGCTGCCATTCCTAAAGAAAATGATCGATAAAAAAATGATCGTGGTAGAGGAGGAACTGAAAGATGGCTTTAAACCGAAAAAAATAAAATTCATTCAGCTATCCTCAACTTACCAGGAAGAAGAGACTTTAAAAGAATTGATGGATGAATTGGGCAAACGGGCTCATAAACAGCTGGAATTGGTCATGACCTATATTTCTTTGGCCGATTTTTTTAGCGGAAATATAACTGATGTAAAAAAGAACGACCTGCTTAAAAAGGCCAACGCCGGAACCGCGGCTTTACAGGCATTGATTGCGAAAGGCATATTTGAAGTTTATGACAAAGTAGTGAGCAGGATAGCAGAAATGCATGACAGTGAAGATGTTGGTAATATTAAGTTGACAAAGCACCAGGAACAGGCTTTTGCAGATATTAAATTAAACATGGAAAGCCACCAGGTAGTGCTTCTTCACGGAGTTACTTCCGGCGGGAAAACGGAATTGTATATTAAACTCATCCAGGAAACCATCGAGCAGGGCAGACAGGTTTTGTATTTGCTTCCGGAAATTGCATTGACTACCCAAATTATTACCAGGCTTAGAAAATATTTTGGTAACGAAGTAGGAATTTATCATTCACGTTACAGCCGTGATGAAAGGGCAGAGGTATGGAACAACATCGCCGGAAGGGAAGAAGATGGCTTGTCAGCGAAATATAAAATCATACTCGGACCCCGCTCGGCAGTGTTTCTTCCTTTCGAGAACCTCGGGCTTATTATTGTTGACGAAGAACACGATAATTCGTATAAACAATTTGATCCGGCTCCACGCTATAACGCGCGTGATGCTGCAATTTATTTATCTACACTTCATGCAGCAAAGGTCATCCTCGGGTCGGCTACACCGGCTATTGAGAGCTATTACAATGCCAAAAATGGAAAGTACGGATTGGTGAAACTAACCGAAAGATACGGTGGGATGAAGTTGCCGGAAATAGCCGTAGTTGATATGCGTGATCAGCACAGGCGACGCCTGATAAAATCGCATTTTTCATCGGTGCTTTTACAGCAGATGAAGCAATCCATTGCAGATCAGCAGCAGGTCATACTTTTCCAAAACAGGCGTGGCTTTTCATTACGCCTTGAATGTAAGGAGTGCAATTGGGTGCCGATGTGCAAAAATTGCGATGTAACGCTCACTTATCATAAAAACAGTGAGCTGCTTAAATGCCACTATTGTGGTCATTCAACGACCATTCCGCCAACTTGCCACGACTGCGGAAGTGCGAATTTGAAAATGCAGGGTTTCGGAACTGAAAAGGTGGAAGAAGAACTCTCTTTTTATATGCCGGATGCGCGCATCGACAGAATGGACCTTGATTCAACCCGGTCAAAAAATGCTTATCATCGCATTATCAGTGACTTTGAAAACCGGAAAACCGATATTCTTACAGGTACACAAATGGTAACCAAAGGGTTGGATTTTGACAATGTGCATGTTGTCGGCATTTTAAGCGCGGATAATATGTTAAGTTTCCCTGATTTTCGTGCACACGAAAGAAGCTTTCAATTAATGGCCCAGGTGAGTGGGAGGGCAGGAAGAAAATTTAAACAGGGAAAAGTGATCATTCAAACATGGCAACCTGAGCATCCGATTATTGAAAATGTGGTGGCACATGATTATTTGAACATGTACAAACAACAGTTAATTGAAAGAGAGAAATTTAAATATCCACCGTTTCACCGGTTAATTGTGATCAGGATGAAACACCGGAAGGCAGAAGTTTTGCATAGAGGGGCGGCTGCATTGGGTGCAGATTTAAAGGCGGTATTCGGAAACAGAATGATTGGGCCGGAATACCCACTCGTTGCGCGTATCAGGAATTATTACATCAAGCAAATCATGATTAAAAACCCGAGACTCACCAACCATGCATCTGTGAAAACACTGATTAATGGCGTTTTGGAAAATTTTAGAAAATTGGGAAAATACCGTTCCGTAATCGTCCAGTTTGATGTTGATCCGCAATAAACAGAAAAGATGTTGCCCACCAATCATCCCGAAAGCTTTTGGGAGGATGGTCTTTTTGGTCTGTTGTCCTTACTTGATTCTCACGGACACATCCTGCAAGGATAGAATGATTTTCAGCCCTTACATTCATGTTTGGCAATAAAATTGGATTTAATTGCGACATCGACATTGCGTTAAGTCTGGAGTTCTGAAATTTGAGGTAGCACCAAAAAAAGGAGGCCAAACGATATTTGACCTCCTCAATATGAATTTATAAACCGAATTATTTAAGGCTCGCTTTAACCTCCTCGGCTACGTTTTTATCGACAAGGATGCGGCCACAATATTCGCAAACAATAATTTTTTTATGCATTGTAATATCAAGCTGGTGCTGAGGTGGTATCTTGTTAAAGCATCCGCCACAAGCGTTACGTTCAACCTGAACAACAGCCAAACCATTCCGCGCATTTTTCCTGATTCTTTTGTAAGCCGTTAACAATCTGTCTTCGATGAACTTTTCATTCTCGATTGACTTATTTTTCAAGTCTTCCTCTTCTTTTTCAGTCTCTGTAACGATATCGGCTAACTCACCTTTCTTGGCTTCAAGATCTGCCGTTCTTTCGGTCAGTTTATTTTTCGCCTCTTCGATATCTGTATTCAGGTTTTCAATTTTGAAATTGAATTCTTTTATCTTTTTTTCATAAAGCTGGATTTCCAGGTTCTGGAATTCAATTTCTTTTGAAAGTGAGTCATATTCGCGATTGTTTCTCACATTCATTTGTTGTTCCTGGTATTTCGAAATTAATGCTTCACTCGATTTCTTAGCATTCAATCTTTCAGCGATCTCGCCATTGGCATGTTCAACTTCCTGGTCAAAGTTTGCTACCCTGGTTTCCAGTCCTGCAATTTCATCTTCCAGATCTTGTACTTCCAGTGGAAGTTCTCCCCTGATGATCTTAATTTTATCAATCTGCGAATCGATTTGTTGCAAACTGTATAAGGCATTCAATCTTTGCTCAACACTGACGTCTTCAGTATCTGTATGTTTTGTCATATTTACTTAATTTACTGTTTATTACAATACACTAACGGGATCTGTATGCGTACCCGAATTCAGGAGCGCAAAATTAGGAAATTTTTCCTTTAATATCGAATGAAGCAAATCTTTCGTAAACTGTTCTGTTTCATAATGTCCAGCATCGGCGATTGTCATTTGGCCGTTGTACTCAAAAAAATCATGGTATTTGATATCTCCGGTAATAAAAATATCAGCTCCTGCCCGGTAAGCATCATTAATGAGAAAACTTCCGCTTCCTCCACAAATAGCCACTTTTTTTATTTTTTTACCGATCAGCGGACTGTGTTTAATCACTTTTGATTGTAAAGTTTTTTTAACGTAAGCAAGAAAGGATGCCGGATCTTGTTCATTTTCCAGCTCACCGATCATTCCGGCACCTATATTTCTGTTGGAATTATCAAGCGGATAAATGTCGTAGGCAACTTCTTCGTAAGGATGAGCATTGGTCATTGCCTTTAACACTTCTCCTAGTTTAAAATCGGGTACGATGGTTTCGATACGAATCTCTTCCTCAAAATGTAGTTTTCCTTTTGCTCCAACAAACGGATCAGCCCCTTCCAATCCCCTGAAACTCCCCTTACCACTCACGTTATAACTGCAACTGTCATAATTCCCGATATGTCCTGCACCCGCCATGAACAGTGCGTCTCTTACTTTTTCTGCAAATTCAGGTGGGCAGAATACTACAAGCTTTTTCAGGCCGCCTTCCCTGACTGATAAAACTTTTGAGTTTATCAATCCCAGTTTTTCGGCCAGTTTGCCATTTACACCATTTATCACATTGTCGAGATTGGTGTGAACAGCATAAATAGCGATATCTGCTTTTATCGCCTTCACAACAAGCTGTTCAATCAGGTTACTGCCGGTAAGCCGTTTAAGCCCTTTAAATATGAGTGGATGATGAGCAATTATCAGCCCGCATTTATTATTAATTGCTTCGTCAATAACGGCTTCAGTGACATCAAGCGTAATTAATGCCTTTTCAATTTCCGCATCGGGAGAGCCAATAAGAAGGCCTGAATTATCGTACGATTCCTGTAAAACGGGCGGTGCGTATTGCTCAATACACGAACATATCTCGTTTATTATCATGGGTAATTATTTAGACTGTTTCAATTTAATTACAATGGACTTTTTCTTAATTTCATCGATCTTAATAAACTTCTCTTCCTCTTAAAAACACTAAATTACTCGAAATTGATTTTGCGAATGAATAGTTTTGTATAATTTAGAGATATTAAATGAATTCCTGGAAAATCATATTGTTTCCCTTCGCATGGATTTATGGATTGATAATCCATATCAGGCATCGATTATTCGATTTAAAAATTCTTAAATCCGAATCGTTTCCTATACCTGTGATCGGAGTGGGTAATATCAGTCTCGGTGGTACCGGAAAGACCCCTTTCGTTGAATATATCATACGCTTATTGATTAATGATTATAAAATTGCCACCCTTAGCAGGGGATATGGCCGCAAAACAAAGAATTTTTTAATTGGAGATCAGTTTTCAAAATACCAGGATGTGGGCGATGAGCCGATGCAGTATATCAAGAAGTTTGGTAACAAAATTACAGTGTCGGTTAATGAGAAACGAAGGGCAGGAATCAGGACCTTAATTGAAAATGACGGTGAGCTTAACGTTATTTTGCTGGATGATGCCTTTCAACACAGGTATGTTAAACCGGGTTTGTCTATCCTTTTGACTGAATATCACAATATTTATAGTGGCGATTATTTACTGCCTGTCGGCAGGTTGCGAGACATTAAAAAGGCAGCAAAACGAGCTGATATTATTGTCGTCACAAAAACAGACAGGGTTTTGTCGCCCATTGTCAGAGCAGATATTGAAGCAAAATTAAAGCCTGAGAAGTATCAGAAGTTGCTCTTCTCGTACCTGTGTTATGGAAAATTAATGGTGCTTCCCGGTTGGGATAAATACGAAATTCCCTCCACACTCGGTACCGTTATTCTGTTTACCGGGATAGCGTATGCTTATCCACTCAAAGACCATCTTTATAAACAATGTAGCGATTTACAGATTATTGATTTCCCTGATCATCATGTTTACAGCAGAAAAGATTTTCAACGCATCAGGAAACTTTATGATGATTCTTTCACACAAAAAAAGATTGTTGTTACTACTGAGAAAGATGCCATGCGGCTGATAAATTCGCCTTACCTTAGCGAACTAACAAGCGTTCCCGTTTTTTACCTGCCGGTTGAAGTTAAACTCCACAATGGAGACGAGGAAATTTTTAATGAGCAAATTTTAAACTATGTCGAAAAAAATAGAAGAAACCGTTAAATTTATACAAAGCAGAACAAAAGAGGCTCCACATGTGGGGATTATATTGGGTACCGGTTTAGGCCAGTTGGCAGATGAGATAGATATCGATGCGAATATACCTTATAAAGATATTCCAAACTTTCCGGTTTCAACCGTTAAAGGACATCAAGGCCGGTTAATATTTGGCACCCTGAACGGCGTTCGTGTAGTTGCCATGCAGGGGAGGTTTCATTTTTATGAAGGATACAGCATGGAGGAAATCACATTTCCTGTGAGGGTGCTGAACCAACTTGGTATTAAGGCCCTTTTTATTTCCAATGCTGCCGGTGGGGTAAATTCTGATTTTGAAGTAGGGGATATCATGCTGATTACCGATCACATTTCCTTGCTGCCTAACCCGCTTCTCGGACCCAATAATTCAGCTTTTGGACCCCGGTTCGTCGATATGAGCGAGGCATACAATAAGCAATTGTTGAGTAAGGCGAAAAAAGTAGCCCGGCATCACAACATCCGTTTTCAAACGGGAGTTTATGCAGCTGTAACTGGCCCCACTTACGAAACACCTGCTGAATATAAATACATTAAATTTCTTGGTGCTGATGCTGTTGGAATGTCAACCGTACCTGAAGTAATTGTAGCCCGTCATATGCGTTTGCCTGTTTTTGCGGTATCCGTCATTTCCGATTTAGGTGTTGAAGGAAAAATCGTTGAAATATCGCACGATGAGGTTGTGGATGCTGCTGCCCTGGTTGCACCAAAACTAAATATAATCATCAGGGACCTTGTCACCGAAATTGTATAATGGTCGTTTTCTGTAGAATTGTAATTTTATCCCCTGAACCTATCTCAAGCTAAGTGGGAAAAACTAAATTATACTTTGCTTCCGATTTTCATCTTGGAATACCTGATGCCGAACGCAGCCTAAAGCGGGAAAAAATGCTGGTTCGATGGCTCGACAAGGTATCGGAAGATGCTACAGCCATCTACCTGATGGGCGATGTGTTTGATTTTTGGTTCGAATATAAATATGTAATACCCAAAGGATATGCCCGTTTATTGGGTAAAATCGCAGAAATTACCGATAATGGAATTCCGGTGCATCTTTTTCGCGGAAACCATGATGTGTGGGCATTTGATTATCTCGCCAAAGAAATGAATGTCCAACTGCACCGGAAACCTGAAATAAGTGAGTTTGACGGAAAAAAATTATTCCTGGCCCATGGCGATGGATTGGGCCCCGGAGACCATGGATATAAATTTTTGAAAAAAGTATTTGAGCTGAAATTCAACCAATTTTTGTTCAGGTGGCTGCATCCGGATATTGGCGCCAGGATGGGACTTTATTTTTCAAAGAAAAGCCGTTTGGCAAATATGTCCAAAGAAGGAAAATCGGAAAATAAATCAATACACCACGAAGAAAGACTGATCAGTTTTGCAACGGATGAAGTAAAAAAGCACCCTGATATCGATTACTTGATATTTGGTCACCGTCATATACCGCTTCAGTTAAAAGTTGGCGAAAAAGCGGAGATTGTCATTTTAGGCGATTGGATTACACATTTTTCGTATGGTGTTTTTGAGGATGGAAAAATGAGGATTGAATATTTTAATCGGTAACCGTCGTTAAACGTTTCAAGCGTCCACGCTTGAAATAGAGTATTTTAAGAGTTGATCTTTGAGGCAATGTTTTAAGCGTGGACGCTTAAAACGGGACAGGTTAATTAAACAAACTGCTCAATTAATTCTACCAATCGGCTTGAATAGCCCATCTCGTTGTCGTACCAGGCAACCACTTTTACAAGCTTGTTTTTATCTCCTAAAACTGCGGTAAGTCCGGCATCAAAAACTGCCGAATGGGTATTGCCTATTACATCCATCGATACGATGGGATCTTCGGTGTATTCTAAAATTCCCCGCAAACTACCTTCAGCGGCCTGTTTGAAAGCGGTGTTTATTTCTTCGGCACTCGTTGGGGTTTTTAAGGTACAGGTAAAATCTGTTAAAGAGCCATCAATGACGGGTACACGGATTCCGGCGCCCCCCAGGTTTTTTTCGAGATGGGGAAATATCCTGGTGGCGGCTTTGGCTGCCCCGGTTGTTGTAGGAACGATTGAATAAGCGGCGGCACGCCCCCGGCGCCAGTCTTTGTGCGGTCCGTCAACCAGGTTCTGATCTTTGGTGTAGGAATGAACGGTCGTAACAAACCCTTTTTCAATTCCCCATTTTTCATCGAGGATCTTAATTAAAGGAGCAACATTATTGGTTGTACACGAAGCATTTGAGATGATGACATCTTCCTTATCGATGATATGTTCGTTTACACCAAGAACTACATATTTTACGTTTTCATGCTCGCCTTTTGCAGGGGCGGAAATAATCACTTTTTTCGCTCCCGATTGTTCAATGTGTTTGATGGCCTCTTTATATTCAACAAATGCCCCGGTCGATTCTATAACAACATCTATATTTAATGAAGTCCACGGTAATTTTGCCGGATCAGGTTCATTCAATACAATTACTTTCTGACCATTTACCATAAAGTGATCGCCGTTGTTTTCTATTTCACCATTGAACCGCCCGTGGACAGAATCGTATTTTAAAAGATGAGCGAGATTGGCCGAATCAGTAATGTCGTTTACCGCCACGACTTCCATATTTTCTTTTTCCAGTATTTTCCTGAAAGTAATTCGTCCTATTCTTCCAAACCCGTTAATGGCTATCCTGATCTTAGACATATTTTTCGTTTTTATTTTCAGCAAATTTATCGATTCCCGCTGTTCATTTGCATGGTTTATATTAAATTTTGTATGAACATTCTGATCGGATTTTACTTTTAGAATTAACTAGCTTTGCAAGCCAAAATTTAGTCCATGAATAATAAATACCAACACATTTTTTTTGATCTCGACCGTACGCTGTGGGATTTTGACAGCAGTGCGCGTATGGCTTTTAGCGAAATTTATGAAAATGATAAGTTGGAACAATATGGAATTGAATCTGTTGATGCATTTCAAGAAGCGTATAATGTTCATAATGATTTGTTGTGGGCTGATTACCGCGAAGGAAAAATTAAGAAGGAGGTGTTGCGTGGATTGAGGTTTCGCCTGACGCTGAATGATTTTGGCGTTGATAATGATGAGCTTGCAGAAAAAATCGGACGCGATTATATCACCATCAGTCCGTTACGCGTGGCCTTATTTCCAAACGCAATGATGATGCTCGATTATTTACAGCCAAAATACAATCTCCATTTAATTACGAATGGGTTTAGCGAAGTGCAGGAAACCAAACTTCGTTCATCCGGGTTGGGGCCGTATTTTCAAACAATCATCACTTCGGAAGAGGCAGGTTATAAAAAACCCGATGAAAGGATTTTTCGATATGCTTTTAATAAATCAGGTGCTAAACCTGAGTTGAGTTTGATGATTGGTGATGATCTGGAAGTGGATATTGTGGGCGCACAGCAATTTGATATGGACCAGGTTTTATTCGATCCTGCAAAAGTTTATGAGAATAACAAAAGCACTTACTATATCAACGACTTAATTGAGTTGAAAGAATTTCTCTAGAATTCAGCAATTACAGTTTTTTGTGCCCTCACTGTCTGCCCCATCTTCACTTTGACTTGCACATCGGTAGGTAAAAAGAAATCCACCCTTGAGCCAAAACGGATAATTCCCATTTCTTCTCCTTGTTTAACCTGTGTGTTTGGTTGTGCATAACAGATGATCCGACGCGCCATTACTCCTGCTACCTGACGAATAAGTACATTTTCGTCTTGCGATTTTTCCAAAACAACACTGGTGCATTCGTTCAATTCGGATGATTTTGGGTGATGGGCAATTAGAAACCTGCCGGGGTGGTATTTTGAATATTTTACGGTGCCATCAAAAGGATACCAATTAACATGAACATCGAATGGCGACATAAACACAGAAATCATCATCCTCCGGCCATTAAAATACTCCGATTCGTCTACTTCTTCGATGGCTACTATTTTACCATCAGCACTTGATAAAATATGGTCGCCGTAATTGATGGTTCTTTTGGGCATTCTGAAAAACCTGACAACCCACAGCAACAAAATCAACAGCCCTGCCAATAGGCCGTATCTGATCATAGTGTAGGGCACATAATTTTTTACCAGCAACCAGGCAACCACCACGATAAGGATGGTAATTAATATTATCTGAAAACCTTCTCGGTGAATTCTCATAATCAAATCAGGTTTATGTAAACAAGTACAAAAGGAGTGGAAAAAATAATGGAATCAAAACGATCGAGAACACCACCATGTCCCGGCATAATATTTCCTGAATCTTTAACACCGGCCTGCCGCTTGAGCATCGATTCAGACAAATCGCCAAGTGTGCCTACGATCACAAGGAGCACTGCCATAATGAGCCATTGAACAAGGTTTAGTTCTTTAAAAAATAAGGACAAAACATAGGCTGTCAGAAGGGCAAAAACCAATCCTCCAATGCTTCCTTCCCAGGATTTATTGGGTGATATTCTCTCGAACAATTTGTTTTTACCCAGTTTTGAACCAACAAGGTAGGCAAACACATCGCTAGCCCAGATGATGGCGAACATGCCAACAACGATCGCGATAGAATATGTTAAATGCCCCGGTAAAAAAAACAATGCGTTAATCAATCCAAAAGGGACGGCTACATAAAAAAAGCCGGTCAAATAACTTCCGATTCTCTTCCATGATGGATTATCCTTTCTAAATAGTTCCTGTATCACCAAAATCGGAAAAAGGAGCAATAGTAAAAAGGCAAAACGGATGTCGATATATCCAAGCCCAATCAACCCAACAAGGATATAGCAAAACATACCTAGTCCCAGATAGGTAACATTTTGAGAAGTGATTCCTTGCGTACACGAAAGAACCAAAAACTCTTTGAGTGCAAGAAAAGTAAAAACAAAAATAACACCAAAAAATGCAAAGGGACTATACAAAATAGAACCAATAATAGCGACAAGGAAAAAAACTCCGGTTATGGTTCTTATATATATTTCTTTCAAAAGAAACGGCTATTAAGAAAAGGTAAAAATATAAAAACAAACGTTATCATCTGGTGTGTTAAAGCCAGCACCATTTATAAAACCTCACGCAAATCCGCTAAGTTGCAAAGAATAAGAGATTTAGTAGTTTTTTAGGTTAGGAATAGAGAACCGGATTACATATCATCCACTAAAAACACGTATAGCTCACGCGGTCCATGTGCGCCCATCACAAGTGTTTTTTCGATATCAGCTGTTCGGCTTGGCCCGGTGATTACAGATACCTGGGAAGGAAAATTACCCCGGTATTTCTTTTTCAGGCCTTTTATGGCATCTTTTAATTCGGGTACTATTTGCGAAGCCATTCCCAATACAATATGTGATTCGTGTGCGGAAAAAATCCTTCGTCCGGCCGATAAACCAGATGACACCATGATGCTTCCAAATCGTGCAATCAAAAAGTCGCAGCGTGTGATGGCAACAGATGAATCGTCAAATTGCTCAGGGGAGGTTAGGGCATTGATCTTTTCCTGGTTGAGCAGATTGCTTATTTTTTTATCGAGCGTATACACTTGTTTCCAGCCCTTCTGTTTCATCAAGGTGCGAAGGTGATCCAATATTGCGTTATCATTCTCGCAATAAATAAACCGGCCCCCTGCTTCACGCAGATTTAGCGCAAATTGGATTTCAGGTGATTCCTCAAGCTTTTTATAAACAGGGCTGCTAAAATCGACATCTTTAAAAGGATTTTCCGACTTGCTTATCAAAGCATTTCGTACCTTCTTGAGAATCTTTTCTTTGGTTGTGCTCTCTTCCATTTTATTTTACGGGCGTAGCATCTTTCTTTTCAGGCTTTGCTTTTTTGGCATCTGCCTTTTTTACTTCTGCATTAGCATCAGTATCAGTTTGACTTTTTTCCGTTTCTTCTTCAACCGGAAGTCCGTCATTCTTGGTTTCTTCAAGATCTTCTTCAGAAGATATCATATCACCCATCAAAGTTGAAGTGTCGCCCCACGGACGCTCGCCAAATACTTCCTTAAGGTCCTCACTGAATATTACTTCTTTATCCAACAGGATACTTGCAAGTTTATCTAAACCCTCCCTGTTTTCGGAGAGGATTTTGATTGCTCTGACGTAACATTTCTCAACTAGTTCCCGCACTTCCAGATCAATCAATTCACTGGTCTTTTCACTGAAAGGCTTGTTAAACGACATTTCCTGCTGACCTGTAGAATCGTAAAAACTGATATTGCCGATTTTTTTGCTAAAACCATAATAGGCCACCATCGCAAAAGCTTGTTTTGATACCCTTTCGAGATCATTCAATGCACCTGTCGAAACTTTTCCGAAAACAACTTGTTCTGCGGCGCGTCCTCCGAGGGCGGCAGTCATTTCATCCAACATCTGTTCAACATTGGTCAACTGTCTTTCTTCGGGCAAATACCATGCTGCGCCAAGTGATTTTCCTCTTGGAACAATGGTCACTTTAACAAGGGGATGGGCATGTTCGAGCAACCAGCTAATGGCTGCATGACCTGATTCGTGGTATGAAACTATCTTTTTCTCGCTTGGGGTAACAATTTTATTTTTCTTTTCAAGTCCGCCAATGATCCTGTCAATAGCGTCGATGAAATCCTGTTTCTTGATTGCTTCATGTTCAGCGCGGGCAGCAATCAATGCTGATTCGTTACAAACGTTGGCAATGTCGGCTCCCGAAAACCCCGGTGTTTGTTTTGCAAGAAAGTCAACATTAACTCCTTTGGATAATTTAAGCGGGCGTGCATGTACTTTGAAAATGGCCTTTCTCTCTTCCAGGTCGGGTAATTCAACATGTATTTGTCTGTCAAATCTTCCTGCACGCATCAATGCTTTGTCGAGGATATCTGCCCTATTTGTAGCAGCAAGAATAATAACTCCTGAATTTGGTGTAAAACCATCCATCTCGGTCAATAGCTGGTTCAGTGTGTTTTCTCTTTCATCGTTGGCACCGGTAATCATATTTTTACCACGTGCTCGTCCTATTGCATCAATTTCATCAATAAAGATGATGCTTGGGGATTTTTCTTTGGCTTGTTTAAAAAGGTCACGCACCCTGGAAGCTCCTACACCAACAAACATCTCCACAAAATCGGAGCCTGAAATTGAGTAGAACGGTACATGAGCTTCGCCCGCAACTGATTTCGCCAGCAATGTTTTACCGGTTCCCGGAGGGCCAACAAGCAGGACACCTCGTGGTATTTTGCCGCCAAGTTTGGTGTACTTCTCCGGTGTTTTAAGGAAATCGACAATTTCCTTGATCTCCACTTTGGCCTCTTCAAGACCGGCAACATCTTTAAAGCTGATGTTTACGCTGGTATTTTTATCGTATATCTGGGCTTTCGATTTACCAATATTGAATATTTGTCCACCGGCACCACCGCCGCCACGGCTCATCATCCGCATAAAGAAAAACCAAACACCCAATATCAGGGCAATAGGGAAAATCCAACTTATAATTTCTGTGCCCCAGTTGTGTCTGTTCTCAGTTTCGACATAAACCTGAGAAATTGAATTGACACTTTGGGCTTCGTCAACCTGT
>JAUXBM010000108.1 GCA_030619415.1 Chlorobiota bacterium | reverse complement strand
GATGATATTTTTTCGTGGAACAACCTGCCTTACCAATCCGGGCCTTACGGGGTGCCACTCTATTTCAGGGCCGGTGTGGATGGAACATACAAAATCACTGCAGAAGGTGTTCAAAGCTTTTACGTAAGCAGTGAAATTTACCTTGAAGATTTGTTCAATGAAGAAATAATAAAACTGAACGAACAAACCGTTTACAGTTTCACAGCGACAACCAACGATAATGAAAACCGGTTTATGCTCCATTTTCATGGTGTAACCAGTGTTGGGGAAACACCATCGATAAAGGACGTGCAAATCTATTCACACAATAAAATGGTATTTGTAAAATTCAGTAAGATACCCAAAGGCAGTACGCATGTTGAGGTATTCAACACCATGGGCCGGCAGGTTACAGTAAGCGACATGCCGCCGGCAACGCTGATGCAACTGCAACTGGAAGTACAGCCGGGCATTTATATTGTCAGGCTTCAAACCGAAACCGGTTTAATAACGCAAAAAGTGATCATCAACTAATTGACAAACTATAATAGATACAAACATGAAAATTAATAAACTAATATTAGCCGGATTTTTCAGTATTATTTTCTCCTTAAGTATATTGGCACAGGGCCCACCCGAACCGCCTGGTAGTCATGGTGAGGACGGTGATCAGACTCCGGGAGGCAATGCACCTATTGGTGGGGGTGTTTTTATCCTACTTGGTCTTGGTGCTGCCTATGGAGGCAGGAAACTTTATCAACTAAGGGAAGATGGATTGGAGGAGTAATAAAGGAATAACAAGTTAATTTTTAAATTTTTTGATATCTTACTTATTAGTCACAATTAAAAACAATTATTATGGATTTAACATCATTACTTATTTTTCTGGCCCTTGGGGCAGTAGCAGGCTGGTTGGCCGGCTTAATCATGAAAGGCGGCGGGTTCGGCCTTATTGTTAATATTATTGTAGGCATCGTTGGAGCGGTTGTCGGGGGCTGGGTGTTTGGCTTCTTTGGTTTTGAAAGTGCAGGCCTAATTGGCTCGATAATTACAGCAGTGGTAGGGGCGGTTATTCTGCTCGCTATTATTGGTTTGTTTAAGAAGGGATAACAAGGGCATAAAGAAATAGGGGAAACACCAAAAAAAATATCGAATACCCCCGCCTGACTGACGTAGTCGGGCAGGGAACAAGGAATAATGAATGTCGAACATCCGAACACCCAAACGAAGCACGGCTTTGCGAGGGAGGAACGACCGACGCAAACTCCTTGTAAAACGTAGCCCTTTGATACGAAGAGATTGCGTCGTCTCCGGCATCTGCCGGATCCTCGCAATATCGTGGGTTTCGCAAAAGGACGGTAACAATCAAACCACATAACAATAGAACCATTTAACAATTAAACAATAGAACAAATAAATAATTAACACTAAAAAATAAATATGAAAACAGAAAAATTTAAAAATACAAAGGATGCCAAAGTGTATCTGATTGGAAGCGGAATTGCTTCATTGGCAAGTGCCGTTTATTTGGAAAAAGATGCAGGTGTTCCTGCTGAAAACATCATCATACTGGAAAAAGATAAAATTGCAGGTGGCGCACTTGATGGAGCCGGAGAAACCGAAAAAGGCTTTGTTGTACGCGGTGGACGGATGCACGAAATGCATTACGAATGTTATTGGGAATTGCTTTCTCATATTCCATCGCTTGAAGACCCTAATGTATCCGTGCGTGATGAATCCTATGATTTTAATGAGCGTTTTGTTTCCAACGGACAGGCACGTTTACTGAAAGACGGCAAAAAACTGGATGTTTCAAGCTATGGGTTGTCATTCAAACAACAAGCCGATTTCCTGAAACTCACCTACGTTTCTGAAAAATCGCTGGGAAACGACCGCATTGAAGACTGGTTTGACCAGGCCTTTTTCGACACTAAATTCTGGTATATCTGGACTTCGATGTTTGCATTCCAAAAATGGAGCAGCCTTGCCGAAATGCGTAGGTATATGAAACGATTCATCCATTTGGTTGACGGACTTTATAAATTAGGTGGGGTAATGCGCACAAAATACAATCAGTACGATTCGGTAGTGTTACCAATGAAAAAGTATCTTGAGAAAAGAGGTGTAAACTTTGAAATGAGTACAGAGGTAGTGGACATTGATTTCAACTTATCGGCCGACAAGAAGACGGCTACGGTTCTTCACATGAAAGATAAAAGCGAAATAGTTCTTGGAAAGAATGATTTTGTATTTTTTACCAATGGCTCAATAACTGAAAGTACTGACAATGGAAGCTGGGATACACCGGCCAAATTGAAGGGCATAGCGGAATCAGGTTCATGGAAATTATGGAAAAAGCTTGCTGCAAAAGATAAAGCATTTGGAAACCCCGATCCTTTTTGTGATGATATTGATTTACAAAAATGGTATTCGTTTACCGCTACTATGAAAGACACTACCTTCCTCGATTATATGGAAAATTTTTCCGGAAATGTAGATGGAACAGGCGGCCTGGTAACTATGACAGACTCGAATTGGCTAATGTCAATTGTAATAGCCCGCCAACCTCACTTCCCAAACCAACCTGATGATGTTAAGATTTTCTGGGGTTACGGACTCTATCCCGACAGAAAAGGAAATTACATCAACAAAACAATGGCAGAATGTACAGGTGCCGAAATGCTGGAAGAATTGTATTATCATCTGAAAATCCAGGATTTAATGAAACCCGTTACCGATGCTGGGAAAGTAAATTGTATTCCCGTTGCCATGCCATTTGTGGATAGTTTGTTTATGCCACGTACAATTGGCGACAGACCGGATGTTGTTGTGAAAGGAGCAACAAACTTTGCCTTCCTGGGCCAATTTGCCGAAGCGCCAAAAGATTGCGTATTTACCGTTGAGTATTCTGTAAGAACTGCACAGATGGCTGTTTATGGTTTATTTGAAACCGATAAAAAGGTACATCCAATGTACGATTCAGCGCATAATCCAAAATACTTGATGGGTGCATTGAAAGCGATAAGCAGGTAACTGCTTCAAGTGTCCTCCTGCTTCAAGTGTCTTCACTTGAAGGATTTGTTTTATAGCTTTTTTTCAAGCGTTGACACTTGAAACAGGGGAGTGGACGCTTGAAACAGGGGAGTCACATTTGCAACAAAGAATTTTCCGTGGGGATTTTTGCGGAGGACAAAATTGTAGACCGGATATAGTGATTTTAATGATAACTATCCATTAGGCCTTGCCGTTGAGAGTATAGCCGACTACTCTGTATTATTTGCCTGGCTTCCTTTTAGGGTCATTAATTTTTTTAGGGTCTTTTAAAGTCTCAGCAGCAAAGTCTGACCAGATGATTTTCATAGAATCACCAGTTTTTTGATTCAACTTCTAATTGTTCCTAGTCTTTGAATTTTCCAGCAAGATATTCGGCGTTTGATTTTTGAGCTCTATTAATTAATTCTTCTTGTGTAAATTGTTTTAATGACTGATGAGTCGTTTTTAAATGTCTATTAATTGAGTCTTCAATTACCCTGAACATATTTTCGTCTTTAAGTCCTATCAGGTATTCAATTAGGTTTAGTTTTCGCGTCTGTAAGTCCATAGTCGTTAATATTTGTTACAAATATAATATTATTAATACGTTTTTGAAATTGCGCTTTTGGGAGTTCATTTTGGCTAAAGCATCCCTACGGAAGAAATTCGTGCAACTTTCAAATCCCAGTTGCATTTGTGGCAGGGGAGTTTTTCTTCAACCTTTCAGATGGTTCTGCTTCCCCGAACGAAGTGGAGGGATGGCAGGCTCCTGAAAGATCGAAAAACAAGGCTTTCAGTCACAACTTTCTTTCCTATTTTTGCCCAAATTCACAACACTCTCATTTTGGCCGGCGAAAAGAAAAATACAAGCCTTCAAAACCTGATCCGCTCCCTTCCGGGAAAACCGGGCATTTATCAATACTTCGATAAGGATAAAAAGGTTATTTATGTGGGCAAGGCCAAGAATCTGAAGAAAAGGGTGGCAAGTTATTTTACAAAATCACACCGGTCGGGAAAGCTGAAGATGTTGGTTCGCAAAATTGACGACGTTAAATTCGTGGTAACAAATACCGAGCTCGATGCCTTGCTCCTTGAAAATAACCTGATAAAAAAATACCAGCCGAAATACAATATTCAACTGAAAGATGACAAGTCGTTTCCATGGATTTGTATAAAAAATGAACCTTTCCCACGAATATTCCCAACCCGAAATTTGTATAAAGATGGTTCCGACTATTTTGGTCCGTATGCGTCAGTCAGGATGATGAGAACGCTGCTTGATATTGTAAAGCAGTTGTATCCACTACGAACTTGTACATTAAACCTGAAGTCGGCGGTGATTGAAAAGAAAAACTATAAAGTTTGCCTGGAATATCACATTGGTAATTGCAAGGCGCCGTGTGTGGGTAAGCAAAGCGAGGAGGACTACAACAACACGATTGACCAGATAAAATCGATCATTAAAGGGAATATTGTTTCGGTGATTACCGAATTAAAATCATTGATGAATGGCGCCGCTGAACACATGAATTTTGAAGAGGCGCAGCTCATTAAGGAGAAAATTAAAATCCTGGAACGCTACAAAAGCAAGTCCACCATCGTTAACCCAAAAATTGATGATGTGGATGTTTTGTCAATTATCAGTGATGAAAACCTCGCCTATGTCAACTACCTGAAAGTGATCGATGGAGCCGTTGTCCAGGCACACACGGTGGAAGTAAAGAAGAAACTTGATGAATCGGACGAAGATTTGCTGGGTTTTGCCATGATGGATTTCAGGCAGCGTTTCGATAGTACTTCCAAAGAAATTATTTTGCCTTTCGATCCCGGTATTGAAATACCTGACACAAAAATTACCGTCCCACAGCGTGGCGATAAAAAACAGTTGCTTGACCTGAGTACCCGAAATGCAAAGTACCACCAATTGGAGAAACAAAAGCAGGCTTCCCTAATTGATCCCGACCGCCATAAAAACAGGATACTACAGCGAATGATGCAGGATCTCAGGATGAGTGAACAGCCTATTCAGATCGAGTGTTTTGACAATTCGAATATCCAGGGCGATTACTCGGTAGCCGCCATGGTCCAGTTTTTAAATACCAGGCCCAATAAATCGGCCTATCGTCATTTCAATATAAAAACCGTGGAGGGCCCTGATGATTATGCTTCGATGGAAGAGATTATTTACAGGCGTTACCGTCGATTGCTGAAAGAAGAAAAACAATTGCCCCAGCTCATCGTTGTTGATGGCGGTAAAGGACAATTATCGTCGGCAGTAAAAAGCCTGCATAAACTTGATCTCTATGGAAAGATCACCATCATCGGCATCGCCAAAAAGCTGGAAGAAATCTATTTTCCAAATGACCCACTGCCGCTTTATCTTGATAAAAAGACGGAAACTTTAAAAATCATTCAGCAGCTGCGTGATGAAGCGCACCGTTTTGGAATAACCCACCATCGGAAGCGGATGGAAAAAGGGACCATTAAATCGGAATTAACAGGTATTGACGGAATAGGATTTTCAACTGCTCAGAAATTGTTGTGGAAGTTCAGATCGGTGAAAAAAGTGAAAACTGCCACACAGGAAGAATTAATTGCTGTTATTGGTAAATCGAAGGCAGGCATTGTTTTCAATCACTTTCGGAAAGACCTTTGAAAAACACCCGATTTGGGACCTTAGTAAAACTTCTTTAGCCTGTCTTTCTAAACGTAGTGAAGAATCCTTACGTCCTGAGATTCAGCTATGTAAAGATCCTTCACTGCTTTCAGGATGACAAATTATTGTGTTTTGTAAAGATCTCAAATTGTTATCCACGAGGTTTGGGCAAAAAAAAGACCATCAACATGTTGATGGTCCCTGATAAATTTCTTGATTTTTACTGCAAGGTAAATTTAACCGGTAAGTTATAAGATACCCTTACATTTTTTCCTCTCTGCTTTCCAGGTTTCCACTTAGGCATTGAAGCAACAACACGGACAGCTTCTTCGTCGCAGCCGCCGCCAATACCACGGAGTACTTTTACGTTCGATATTAATCCGGTAGGCTCGACCACGAAATTGATAAATACACGACCCTGTATTCCGCTTTCTTTTGCAAGTGGGGGATATTTAATGTTTTGGGCAAGAAACTTCATTAGTTCGCCCATTCCACCCGGAAACTCAGGCATGGATTCAACCACGGTAAAAATTTCCGTTTCAAGTATTTCTTCATCCTCCTCAGGCGCAATGTACTCTTCAAATACTGTTTCGTCGTCAGCATCCACGTCG
>JAUXBM010000089.1 GCA_030619415.1 Chlorobiota bacterium | reverse complement strand
TGTGTCGCAGACAGGCAAAAATCAAAAACCAAATCCAAAATCTATCCCAAGAATAATTAACCCCTTAAAATTAACACCGGTTTGTTCAATGGGTTGGTCATACAAAATAAGATCGCTTGCATAGCAAGTATGTTGGGTACGACCATACTCTTTTGTTTTTACATTATTAAAATAGAACCCTGCCCCGGCATAAAAATCGAATAAGGCTTTTACTTTCCCCTTTTTGTTGAGCATTATTTTTTTACCCCATCGAACTGTACTCCCTATTTGGTTTTCGCATCTCGAATCTAAACTGATCTCCGAATCGTAATTATCCGCTTTGCAATAGTGATAAAGCTTATCCTCATAAAATCTGTAATTGTAAAAAAGATACCCTGCGGCGTAAACATGATATCTTTTGAAGATGGTGTGCCCATAGCCAACTGATCCGTAATAACCCTCCCACAATTTTCTTCTGTTCGGAAGATCAAGCGGATAGTTCCTGTATGAACCATGATCGGTCGGCCACTGGTAGCCAACAGAAAGCCTCAGACTGTGTTTGACTTTAATGGTGCGTTCATAATTCAACCTGATTTCGCGGAATAGCACCCGTTGAAGACTTACACTAAAGTAATTATTGGGTGCATTGATGCGCCGGCTTGACTGGGCAATAGTATAATCTGCAATCAATAAAAGCACGCTCAATAATATCATTGAAATGCTTTGAGATTTCATGTTGATCTAATTGGGCTCCCCCAAATTTAACGAAAAGCTGGTTTAAAAGGTACAATTAGAAAAAGTTTTTAAATTGAGAAGGTGCAATACCTCCAACAACATATCCTGTTTTCAAAAAGAGGTTGAGTCGTCTTATTCAATTATTTCGACCCGTGTTTCTTCAGTATCTGGATTTAAATCAGCTGTGTATTTGCCATGAAGTTTGTTGCGTCGTCCTGATTTCAATAAAAATATAATACCGACAGCTATTAGTAAGGATGGCCACAGGATTTGATTCAGCGCAATCTGGTAATTGAATATTGCAGGCAGCCAAAACACAACACCAAGGCTTATCAGAATGATGCCTCCGGCAAGGTTTTTACGCGAAGCCAGCATAGCCAACCCAATAACGATCAATAGTGTTTTCCATGAGAAAATGTATTGTTTCAATGGCAAATAAGTTAACTCTAAATTATCCATTAATAATACGCCACCAACTAAAATTACAGTGATGCCCAGTATGATTTTTCCGAAGTTTTTATTGCGTTCCATCTTAAATTGTTTTTACGTTTATGAAGCAAAAGTATATTGGATAGCATCAGGCCAAAAGCTTTAATCGGCGAGTGGCGGTAATTAATAGGTAAAACAGGGACAGATCATATCTGCTTTTACTCAAAGTGGACGTTTGAAGTAGTTGGTTTGCTCCAAGCGGACGCTTGAAGCAGAGATGATTAGAAAGGTTCTAGCGTCCGAATCGAAAGGTTCAAGCGTCCGCTTGGACCTTTCTATAAATGAACCGAGAATTAAAAGTTTTCATTCTCCGTCCTTCGAATAATCTCATCCTGCAACTCGTCTCCAAGATCATTAAAATAGTCGCTGTATCCGGCAACGCGCACGATGAGGTCTTTGTAATGCTCAGGATTTTTTTGTGCCTTTTTCAGTGTTTTTGCTGTTACCACATTGAATTGAATATGGTGACCGTCCATTCTAAAATACGCGCGAATTAATTGAACCATAGCATCCAGGCCTTTTTCGGTTTCCAGCAATGAAGGCGTGAACTTTTGATTGAGTAGCGTACCACCGGTTCGAAGGTGATCGATTTTGGCTGCCGATTTAATAACAGCCGAAGGCCCTTTCCTGTCGGACCCCTGGAAAGGGGATATGCCTTCAGAAAGTGGTTTGTGTGCCAGTCGTCCATCAGCGGTTGCGCCTGTTACACTGCCAAAATAAACATGAGAAGTAGTCGGTAACATATTGATTCTGAAATGTCCACCTTTTGTATTCGGCCTGCCGTTAACAGCTTCATAAAAAATCTCGAAAATGGAAATCGCCTGTTCATCTGCATAATCATCGTCGTTGCCGTATTTTGGGGTTTTGTTCAGCAAAACGTTCCGCAGTTCATCATATCCTTCAAAGTTATTACGAGTCGCTCTTAGCAATTCACTCAGACTAAGTTTTTTGATTTCAAATACATTTAGTTTAATGGAGGTCATGATGTCCGTCAGGCTTCCAAGCCCCACACCCTGGATATAACTTGTGTTGTATCTTGCCCCTCCGGAATTGTAATCTTTTCCATTGGAAATGCAATCATCAATTAATAGTGACAAAAATGGTACAGGAACATTTTCAGAAAATATCCTATCGATAATGTTGCTTCCTTTAATTTTGATATCGGCGAAATATTTTACCTGCCGGCGAAATGCTTCGAGTAATTGTTCAAAGGAAACAAATTGGGTTGGATCACCTGTTTGGATACCAACCATTTTTCCGGTCATTGGATCGGTTCCGTTATGCAATGTAATCTCAAAAATTTTAGCCAAATTAAAATAACCTGTTAAAATATAACTTTCTGTTCCGAATGCCCCGGTTTCAACGCAGCCGCTGGCACCGCCATTTCGTGCATCTGCAAGACTTTTTCCTTGGTTCAGTAATTCCTGAATAATGGCATCGGTATTAAATACTGATGGTTGGCCAAATCCTGTTTTAATGATCCTTGCTGTTCGTTTAACAAAACGATCAGGGTTTTTCTTGCTCACCTGGATCATCGAACTCGGTTGAAGCAACCGCATTTCTTCGATCACATCCAGGATGATAAAAGTCATTTCATTCACGGCATCAGAACCATCCTCTTTTACACCTCCCAGGTTGATCAACGCAAAATCTGTGTAGGTGCTGCTTTCTTTGGCTGTGACGCCAATCTTTGTAGGAGCCGGGTGGTTATTGAATTTTACCCAGAATGAGGACAGCAATTCTTTGGCCGATTCTTCGGTCAGCGTGCCGGCTGCTGTTTCTTTTTCATAGAATGGCAACAGGTGCTGGTCGAGCCTGCCGGGATTGAAACTGTCCCAGGGGTTTACTTCCGTGATAACACCCACATGAATAAACCAGTAATGCTGGAGTGCCTCCTGAAACGTTTTAGGAGCACGGGCCGGTACCTGTTTGCAAATCTCAGCCATGTGCATCAATTCGATTTTCCGGTTGTCATCCGGTTCACGCTCTGCAAGATGCTCCAATTCAGTGGTATGTCTTTCTGCAAAAATGATGATTGCATCGCAGGAAATATCCATTGCTTTTAGCTGTTCGCGTTTATCGTATGCCCCGGAATCATTAAAAAAATCAAGTTTATCGATTTCTATAGCAATTTTCTTTTTCAGATCAAGGAAACCGGTTTGAAACATTTTTTTGCCCAGCACTGTATGTCCTGGTGCGCGCTGTTCCTGGAATTCTGTGAATACACCCGCCTCATAGGCATCTACCCATTCTTTGTCCATGTTATGAAATATTTTTTCCCTGTTTGACTTTCCATCCCAGAATGGTATGATGATATCACGGTAAGCTTCCTTGGCTTTCTCATCCGCTTTATACCAAACCTTTGGCCTTGAATCAAGTGTTTCCAGGTCTTTCACAGAGTGTAAAGTGATTTCGGGATAAGTAGGTACAGCTTTCGGAGCAGGGCCTCTTTCCCCAACAATCAGTTCACCATCGTTGATGCAGATTTTTTTGTTCTCAAGAATATGTTTGAAAGCCAAAGCCCTCCTGACGGGAACTGACACCTGCTGAGCAATATTGCTCATGTAAAATTCTGTTACCAGCAGGGCTCTTTCCACCGAGATATGTGGTATGGCTTCGAGGCTTTGTGTTCTGAGTTTTTTTATTCTTTCGTTCATTGTTGTGTGTTTAAATCCCCGACTTAAAAGTCGGGGTAACTGAGTCTGAATTAAGGTTTGTACTCGCGTCAATCACTAGCCCTGGGATTCATCCCAGGGCTCGAATGCTGTGTTTATCCACCAATCGTTACTTCAAATCCAGCTTCTTTAATTGTATTTTTAACTTTTTCAATATACTCTCCAGATGGCTCTTCAATGCCATCCATTTTATACTCAATATTAAAACGCTTGTATTTATTGCTTCCTATTTTATGATAAGGCAAAATACTCACCGGGTATTTATTCTTTAAATTATTGAGAAAAGCGAGCATCCTCAATAAGTCAGATTCATCATCATTTATTCCTGGAATTAAAGGATATCTGATCTCAACTCTTTTCCCCAATTCATCAAGTAACCTCAAATTATCAAGTATTTTTTTGTTGCTTACCCCCGTATATTTGATGTGCATGTTATCATCGAAATGTTTGAGATCGAATAAAAACAGATCAGTAAACTCAGCAGCTTTTTTTAATTTTTCAGGATCAACAAAACCGGTTGTATCAACGCAAGTGTGGATGTCATTCTTTTTGCAGGTTGCCAGTATTTGAAGAAGAAAATTAAACTGGAAGAAAGGTTCACCACCCGAAAAAGTAACCCCTCCCATTGATTCCTCGTGAAGCAAAGCGTCTTTCTCAATTTCTTTCATCACCTGGTTGACAGTGTAATGCTGACCAATGGTTTCTTCTACTTCAACAATTTTTCCATTGACTTTCTCTTCTTTCTGATAGCGGAAAACTTCCCCCGACCGACTTTCAGGGTTATGGCACCACCAGCAACCCAACGGACAACCCTTTAAAAATACGGTCGTCCTGATACCGGGGCCGTCGTGGATGGCGTAATGTTTTATGTCGAAAATTGTGCCTTTCATTGTTAATAATAGAAGTAGAAAGATTAAAGAAAAAGAGGATTGAAACGCTGCGATCGCTGTCCTGAAAGCTTTCGGGATAGCGGGAAAAAACTAGCGTGTATAGTACATCCAGCACTCGTAAAGGCCTTTGCCTGAGTTTGTATGGGTGAGCTGGATATGTCTATTTGAATGGTTCATGTCGTTTGCAAAAGTACTACAATATCCAATTATTAGAGATGATTTATTTCGTCGAAAGTAATACGCCCACTTCGTCTTTAAGTAATGGCAGATGCTTTTTGACTATTGCCCAGATAATGGTATCGTCAACACTATCATAGGCATGAATAATTCTGTTTCTAAATGCAACAATTTGCTTACTGTTTTTTAATTCGTCAGATTTATGCTTTCCATACTTATTAACCGCTTCACCAATAATTCCTAATTGTCGTTCAACAGCACTCTTGGTTTTATAGTCAACCTGATAATCCAAAAAAGACATGCCTATGGTAAACTCCTCAATTAAATCAGCTGACCGGTTGATATCAAAAAGGTATTTCAAAGCTTCAGGATTCATAAATCAACTTTTTAGTTTTATCAATTCCCATTTGAAGGTACGGGTTTTCAACTTCAGGCTTTGATAAAAGATCAACTTTTCGTTGAAATAACTCTTCCAAACGGTCCCATAAATCAATTAACAGTTCACCCCTTTTCTCCGGGTCCATCGGAGGTAGTTCAACGATTAAATCCAAATCGCTTTTCTCTTTATCAAACTTGTCTGTATTAACCGATCCAAAAGTGTAAAGTTTTGTAACCTTGTAATCATGGCAAAGTTTATTTAATTCGTTTAAACTATTTTTAATAATAGTATGCATGGGAACACCTTTTGAATAAAACAAAAGTACTAAAAACCTGAATAATTTTTTCAGTAAGAAAAACGTCGTTCAGCCTACCGATAAGCTGGGGAAGTCAAAAGAATCAATCGTCCGACCACTACAAATTTAAAGCAGCTCATTCGCAAGGTTTGCCAGCTCCGAACGTTCGCCTTTTTCCAACCGAACATGCGCATATATTTCGTGATGCTTGATTTTGTCGATCAGGTAGGAGAGGCCATTGGATTGCGAGTCGAGGTAAGGTGTGTCGATTTGGTATATATCTCCGGTAAAAATAATTTTTGTGTTTTCCCCTGCCCGGGTGATGATGGTCTTCACCTCGTGTGGTGTGAGGTTTTGCGCTTCATCCACAATAAAAATGACATTTGAAATACTTCTTCCACGAATATATGCCAGCGGGGTAATCATCAGTTTTTCATTTTCAATGGCATCGCCGATCCGCTTATATTCTTTGTCCTGCTCACCATATTGATTCTGGATAAATTTCAGGTTGTCCCAAAGTGGTTCCATGTATGGATTAACTTTAGAATGGATGTCACCGGGTAGGTACCCAATATCTTTGTTACTCAAAGGAACAATGGGTCGCGCAAGAAATATTTGCTTGAAATTGCGTCTCTGTTCCCAGGCCCCGGCCAATGCCAGCAGGGTTTTACCGGTTCCGGCTACACCCTGGATGGTTACCAGTTTCACCTCGGGGTTCAGGATAGAATGCAATGCGAATACCTGTTCTGCATTTCGGGGCATAATGCGCGAAACAGCCCTTTTTTCAACGCGTTCAACACGGTTGGTAATCGGGTTAAAATAGCCCAGGGCTGAGGCCCGCTCACCTTTCAGGATGAGGTAATGGTTGGGATAGGGCATTTCGATATCCAGTTCCTCAACATCGCAAAAACCCTGCCGGTAAAGCTGATCGATCATCTCGGGATTGACGTTCTCTTCAAAACTTTTCCCGGAATAAAGGGAATCAATATTTTGAATCTTTCCGGTTTCAAAATCCTCAGCATAAATATTCAATGCCTTGGCCTTAAGCCGCAAGTTGATATCCTTGCTAACAAGGATCACTTTCTTTTCCGGGTGGTCTTCTTTAAGTTTGAGCGCCGCATTCAAGATGCGATGATCGGGCTTGTCTTCTCCAAAAACAGCGGTTGCATCTTTTTTCGGTTTCCGGTTCATAACAACGATAAACCGGCCTTTATCGGGGCCATTCAATCGACGCCAGCTGGTCATGGTATATTTCCCGGAGATTTTATCCATAAACCTGATAAACTCACGTGCTTCAAAGTTTTTGGTATCGTTGCCTTTTTTAAAATTATCAAGCTCTTCGAGTACAGTGATTGGAATGGCTACATCATTTTCTTCAAAATTGTTAATGGCGTTATGGTTGTATAAAATTACCGATGTGTCGAGTACAAATATTTTAGTAGCTTTTTTGATCGTCACGGAACTACTATTTTTTTTTGCCATCTAATATTTTCTTTTTGGTGAAACGTGGGGATAGTGCTTGTAAAATTAAACCCTAATTCAAACGGTTTATTAACGGATATTTCAGAGTTTC
>JAUXBM010000125.1 GCA_030619415.1 Chlorobiota bacterium | reverse complement strand
TGGCTGATTTCCATTAAATGATCATCAACCACATTGGCGAGGTGATAAGTGGGCATCCCGTCTGATTTGAAAAGTATCTTGTCGTCCAATACTTCCGACTTCACTTCTACCCTGCCACGAATCAGGTCATCCATCACCACCGTTTCGTTTTCGGGTATTTTAAAACGAACCACATACGGGGTCTTATTTTTCATGAATTTTGAAAGTTCAGCCTCCGTCATCGTCAGTGAATTCCT
The DNA here is from genome assembly GCA_030619415.1 of Chlorobiota bacterium. Lineage (GTDB taxonomy): Bacteria > Bacteroidota > Bacteroidia > Bacteroidales > F082 > JAADID01. Next base: position 5,601 of record JAUXBM010000125.1, on the reverse strand, counting down.
CAACTGTTTGCGCTCAACGGCATTGTAAATAAAGGTTTTCTTTTCCGTTTCAAATCGTTTACGGATTTCATTTAACTCATCAGGTGTATCAAAAGCATAATAGGCATCACCCGATTCAATAAGCTTGTCGGCATATTGCTTGTAGATGTCTTTTCGTTCAGATTGTTTGTAAGGACCAAACGGGCCTCCAACTTCAACGCTTTCATTGAACTGAATACCGCACCATTTGAATGCTTCGTTGATGTATTCCTCGGCTCCAGGAACAAAACGGGTTTGGTCGGTATCTTCGATGCGAAGAATGAATTTCCCGCCTTGTTTCTTTGCAAAAAGATAATTGTACAAAGCTGTTCGTACACCTCCGATATGCAGTGGCCCGGTGGGGCTGGGAGCAAACCTGACCCTAATATTATTATCGCTCATTAATTCTTGTTTTGGGAAGGCAAAGATACTAATCCTGGATTCAGTCCTGTTTCTTAGTTTTGATTCTGCATATCATCTACATTTTCTAAATTTGCACAATACCATTGAAGTGTTTGAGAAATGAGTCTGCTCCGAAAATAACCAAAATAAGAAAACAGAATATCATCAATGAAGATTGAAAAGATTAAAAAAGCGTTCGCTGATCGGTTTCAACAACAACCCCAGGTATTTTCAGCTCCCGGAAGGATTAACCTGATTGGAGAGCATACCGATTACAATGACGGGTTCGTATTACCGGCCGCCATCGACAAGTCGATTGTATTTGCAATGCGACCCAACAGCAAATCACTTTTTCGGTTTTATTCCATGGATTATGATGAATATTTAGAAACTGCCGAAATAAGTAAAAATGTTGGCGGAAAAACATGGGCAATTTACTTGCTGGGTGTTTTGGATCAGTTTCAGAAAAAAGGAATCGAAATACCAGGAGTCGATTGCGTATTTGGTGGCGATATCCCGTTGGGAGCCGGTTTATCGTCTTCGGCTGCTGTTGAATGTGGATTTGCTTTTGGGCTAAATGAATTGTTTGAAGCCAATATTTCGAAGTTTGAGATAGCCTTAATGGCACAAAAGGCTGAGCATAAATATGCCGGCGTCATGTGTGGTATCATGGACCAGTTTGCCGTAATGCACGGAAAGCAAAACCAGGTAATCAAGCTGGATTGCCGCAGCCTTGACTATACCTATTTTCCTTTTGATATGCGTGATTATCGTTTGTTACTTGTGAACACCGGAGTAAAGCATGCTCTGGCCGCCTCTGAATACAACAAACGAAGATCGGAATGTGAAGCAGGGGTGAATATTTTACAGCAATATGATGACTCAGTCAACGCATTGCGCGATGCAACAATTGAGTTACTCACAAATCATAAAAACGAGTTCAGTCCAACCATTTACAAACGTTGTGTGTATGTTGTGGAAGAAAATATCCGTGTGCAACAGGCATGTGATGCCCTGGTTGCAGGCGATTTTGAATTGTTCGGAAAGCTTATGTACAGGTCGCACGAAGGATTAAAAGACAAATATGAGGTCAGTTGCCCTGAACTTGACAGCCTCGTTGAAATTGCCAGAACAGTGGATGGTGTTTTGGGTTCGCGGATGATGGGCGGTGGTTTTGGTGGATGCGCAATCAACCTGGTTGAACGAAACAAAACAACTTCGTTCAGGCAATCGGTAATCGAAAACTATCAAACACCAGAAGGGGAAGAACCGCAGATCATCGAGGTTAGTATTGAAGACGGAACAGGAAAGTTGCAATAACAATTAACCATGCGAATTAAGGCTTGAGTTTAGACCGGGTGAATTCGCTTGTAAACTTTTCCGAAATACTGAACATTGGAAAAGTTCAAAAATATTGTGTTTCACGTATATTCGCATTGCATTCCCAAAAGGAAAAATTAGTGTCGTATAAACATCACATCCTGACCACACTCAGAAAATTAAGACTTGCTCTTATGGACCTGATTCCAATAATAGTGGTCGTTGTTTTTTTTCAAAGTGTTGTTATTCGCCAACCATTTCCTGAAATTGGTGAAGTAATTTTCGGTTTCTTATTTGTAATTGTGGGGTTGATGCTTTTTGTTGAAGGCTTGGAAATTGGGTTATTTCCAATTGGAGAGACGATGGCTTACGCACTGGCGAAGAAAGGAAGCCTTTTTTGGTTAATGATATTTGCCTTTGCGCTTGGCTTTTCAACTACAATTGCCGAACCGGCCTTAATTGCGGTGGCAAAAGAGGCTTCGGTAATATCTTCAGGCGCAGGTTTAATTGAAAACAATCAAAAAGCCATGGATCTATATGCCATGGGCTTACGGCTGACTGTGGCTTTTTCTGTTGGTCTGGCAATTGTTATTGGGGTATTGCGTATTCTCAAGGGCTGGCCTTTGTATTATTTAATTATCGGTGGGTATGTATTGGTCATGTTGATGACGAGTATAGCACCTGATGAGATTATTGGCCTGGCCTATGATGCAGGTGGAGTTACTACTTCTACCATCACTGTTCCATTGGTAACGGCTTTAGGCGTTGGGCTTGCTACTGTGATAAAAGGAAGGAGTCCATTAATAGATGGTTTTGGCCTGATTGCCTTTGCTTCACTTTTGCCTATGATTTTTGTGATGGCTTATGGCTTATTTTGGTTTTAAAAATAGCGTGGTTTATGATTGATTTTATAATAGATTTTCTTTTGGTACTGTTTTATACGCTGAAAGACGTATTGCCTATCTTAATGTTGATCATTTTTTTTCAGCTGGTAGTGCTAAAACAACCCATACCACATTTAAAGAAAGTGATACTTGGTGGGGTTTATGTTGTACTCGGTCTGGCTCTCTTTTTAATTGGATTAGAAAAAGGACTTTTTCCTGTCGGAAGAATTATGGCCACTCAATTATCTGATCCTGCCTTTGTTGGGACTACTGAAGGGGAGTTATTACACTGGTGGTCCTATTACTGGATATACATTTTTGCAGCAATGATAGGTTTTTCAACTACCATTGCCGAACCTTCGCTTATTGCTGTTGCGATAAAAGCCGGTGAGGTTTCCGCGGGCACTATAAGTCCTTTGGGGCTCCGAATTACTGTGGCACTTGGAGTGGCTTTTGCTTTGGCCCTGGGTACATTTCGGATTGTAACGGGAACACCCTTATTTATTTACATAATGGTAGGTTATATTGTAGTAATCATTCAGACCATTTTTGCGCCCAAAAAGTTTATTGCGTTAGCCTACGATTCAGGAGGAGTAACCACTTCCACGGTTACTGTTCCCCTGGTGGCTGCACTCGGATTAGGACTGTCCAGCGCAGTGCCTGGCAGAAACCCTGCCATAGATGGATTTGGGCTCATCGCATTTGCAAGCTTATTCCCAATTATTACAGTCTTGGGGTATGCCCAATTTATGGATTTGAAAACTCGATTGTTAAAAATAAAAACAGAAAAAGATGCAATTTAAATTAATTATGGCTTTTGTTAAACCCAGTATCACTGATAAAGTGGTTGATGCTATGAAAGAAGCCGGAGCCACAGGAGCTACCATTATTCCTGCCAGAGGAACAGGAATACGTGAAGCCAAATCATTTTTTGGCCTAAATATTGAGGACCAAACTGAAATCATCGTATTTCTTGTGGAAGAGCACGTTGTGGAAAACCTCATGAAAGTCATACAACTGGCTGGAAAATTTGATAAGCCGGGCACAGGCATTGCTTTTGTTTTACCCATAGAACATATAGCCGGCCTGGAAAGTCAAATGAAAAAATTCAAGGACCAGGCGCGTGACCAATATTTTTAGGCTAAATCAAGAAGGATACCTCATATTTGCAGAATATGAAAAAAGACACATAAGAAAACTGAAGGATAAATTCCAGACAGCCTCTATATGAAGCGCGATCAGTAATAACATAAAATAAGAGCAAACATGAATACAAAAAGAAGTTTTCAAAATGCCAGGGATGTCATGACAAAAAAGGTGGTTTTTGTTGATGGCATGGCCACTGCCAAGGAGGCGGTTGAAATCATGAGAAGCGAAGAGGCTGAAGCCCTGATCGTTAAAAAACGAAATCCGCAAGACACCTGCGGGATTGTTAATGTACATGATTTCATCAAGGGTGTAATTATTCCGGACAAAACTTCGGAGGAGGTTAATGTCTTTGAGATTATGACCAAGCCCGCGATCAGCGTGCCGGCCAATATGGATATACGCTACGTAGCAAACTTATTGGTGAATGTAGGAGTAAGGATGGCCCCGGTTGAGGAGAATGGCGAATATATTGGAATGGTTTCGCTTTCAGATTTGATATTGGATAACATACTTTTCTAATATTTGAATGTACCGTTAAGTATTTTAGTTCTTCTTATTAAAGGAACAACCGGTTTTATTGCTCATCTGTTGTTCCCTCTTTTCGTTAGAATATTTCCCCGACTCCTCATTAATACCAAATTGTTATCAGAATGCACCTTTTAAATCAAAATATGAGACCTTTACAAACCCCCATTTTGTCATCCTCGAGCGCAGCGAAGAATCCTTAAGTACCTTAGAAACAGAGTGTAAAGATTTTTCATTTCATTCAGAATGACAGTTTTTTAAAGTTTTGAAAAGGTCTCAATATTTCTACCTTGCAAAGGTCTCACTTTCTTTCTGGTATGTGTTAATTAAAAGTTAAAACAGGACTTCTTATACTCATTAAGTATTATCGACTTACCTTTGTCGCATAAGGATTACCTTTTTGAGGAAAACAATTCACATATTATTTACAATTGTTTTTACAGTTGTTACGCTGGGGGTTACTATTAACAAGCACTATTCGAGCGGTGAATTGTTTTCAATTGCAATCTTCAGTGAGCCAGAATCATGCTGTGCGCATGATTGCAACTGCTGCGATGAAGAATCAGAAACCATCCAGTTTTTGGTTGATTATACTTTTGTAATTGATAATTTTGAACCTGCTCCACTAGAGGTTGAACTTTTTGCCGTAGCACTTGCTTTAACCATCACAGAACCTGAGTTGGTATTAACAGATTCAGAATTATATGATCAGGACTTACCTCCACCTGATAAGCATACAACTCTTTCCTTTTTCCAGAATTTCCTTTTATAGTAAAGTGAATTATTGAGATTCAGTAATGGTACCTTTTTGTGGTTACTGTTACTGCGTTTTGCTATTTCTATGTCATTAAATCACTTTATTATAATATTAAAGTATGTTAAACAACATCATAAAATTCTTTCTGGAGAACAAACTGGTTACCTTTCTTTTCCTGTTTATTTTCATCACATGGGGAGTCATTACTTCTCCCTTTAACTGGAAGACAGGCTTTTTGCCCAACGACCCGGTACCAGTGGATGCCATTCCCGACATTGGCGAGAACCAGCAAATTGTTTACACCGAATGGCCGGGTCGCTCGCCACAGGATATCGAAGACCAGATCACTTATCCGCTAACCACTTCCTTACTGGGAATTCCGGGAGTAAAAACAATCCGAAGCAATTCCATTTTCGGCGTATCGAGCATCTACATCATTTTTGAAGAAGGCAAGGAATTCTACTGGACACGCACGCGCATCCTTGAAAAGCTAAACTCCCTGCCGGCCGGAACTTTGCCCGAAGGGGTGAAACCTGCGCTCGGCCC
>JAUXBM010000152.1 GCA_030619415.1 Chlorobiota bacterium | reverse complement strand
GAAAACCAGCTTACCAGGTCATTTCATTATTAAGCCATCCAATAAATTGGATGTCTCATTATCAATCATCCGTTCGAGACATGGTTTAGGTCTGCATCCCGAAGGGATAGAACGAATTGAAGCCCCTGGATTTATCCCTGGGGCCTGGAAAATGACAGTGATCAACCAGGATGGTATAAAAAAACAACCGGGAATTCATTTTTGCAAATGCATCCCCGGTTCACTCTCTTCTCTGCCGTAGCTTTGAAGTTTGCGGCAGGTTACGTTATACGGCTGTTTACTCGATTCCACCCCGGAGGGCTTTCTCTTTCTACAGGTTTTCATCCGAAATTCGCCTTGCGGTTCCTTTCTTCATCCAACCCGGCTTTTATGTTTCGCCTCATCGTGGTTGTTCTTGCGAACGTCCTTTCTGAAGTTAGATCCGATTCTGCTTGCGCTTCCTCTTTTCGTGCCCCGGTTTCTCTTGCGAGATTCCGTTTTGGTTGGGTCTGGTTTCTTCCGGTTGCCCTTCTGTTTCCTTTACCGTCCTCATGGTCAGTTCCGACTTCTTTCCGATTGCTCTTCTGTCCGTCCGTTCATCCCCGGCTCATTAAAGCCTGCATTTTATCCTCGCCTGCTGGTACAAATATACGGCGATATAATTTACCCGCACAAATTTTCTATAATGGTTAAAACACACAAGTAATGAACAAGGGTTATGAACAATTGTTAATTATTCACAATGCATTAAGAACCACGTTTTTTGGCGAAGAAATTCTGTAAAAGTTGTTTGCTCTCTACTTCCAGTATTCCTGAAACGACTTCCGTTGATGGATGTAAAATAGATTTCTTAAGCCGTGAGTAACCTCTTTTTTCATCGAAAGCACCAAACACTATTTTTCCAATCTGTGTCCAGAATGAAGCGCCGGCACACATTAGGCAGGGTTCGAGGGTGACATAGAGCACGCATTCTTTTAGGTATTTTCCTCCAATAAAACCCGAGGCTGCTGTAAAAGCCTGCATTTCGGCGTGAGCGGTAACATCTGTGAGGGTTTCAGTTAGGTTGTGGGTTCGGGCAATTACCTGGTTGTTACAAACGATAACAGCACCAACCGGAACTTCATCTCTATCAAAAGCTTTTCGTGCCTCTTTCAAAGCCTCTTTCATGAAGTATTCGTCGGAAAAGATGGTTAAGTTCATCGCGCTTAAAATTACTGCTTTACTTTGGTCATTTTAACACCAACAATCAGTACCAGGGTTGCCAAAATAAAGGCATAAATAAATGACGACTTGGCCGAAAACTGCTCAGGACTGAGGATGCCCCAGGTAAACAAGATCACATTCAATGTAAAGGCAGAAAGGATACTTGCAAGGGCTGCTTTCCGGAAACGGTAAACATCTTTTTTAATCAATGCCAAAAAAGTGATTGGGGCAAACAGGGCAATGGTCGAAATTCCGACGACCATCAGATCGACGATATGTGGAAAAACAAGCGCCACGAAAAGTGCAATGATCCCAAATACTATGGTAGTGTACCTGATCATTTTATAAATGCTTTGCCGACTAACCTCCTTTTTCTTTCCCCATCCGGCAAAATCTTTAACCGCCGAAATTGAAATGATGTTCAAAAAGCTGTCTCCTGATGACATGAGCGCCGACAACAAACCAACCACTGCAAAACCAAGGATGACGGGGCCGAGATTTTGCCCAAAAAGCATATAATCCTCAAGATGACGGGCAATAAATTTGTATGCAATATCAGCTGATTCGCTACTGCTTAACTCATGATCGAGTACAAGGCGCATGGCCATACCAATAAGCGGAAAAATAATATAAAACGGCAACATGCCCAGGCCCGATAACAAACTAACCCTTTTGGCCACTTTTTCACTTTTTGCCGCCAAAATACGTTGCCAGATATCCATCCGGACAATCACCGACCAGGAAAGAAAAAGAGGAAGCGCAATTAAAAAATCGATACCTAGGGCAGTACCATTCAGCATGTTCGCAGGCAATTCATGCATCCTTTCAAACATGACTGTATCCTTGAGAATACCCGGAATGAAAATCAGGAGGATCATAATTACAATGGCGGCAAACTGGATCATATCAGTAATAATTACCCCCGACAATCCTGCGATGGCGGTGTAAACAATGACAATAATTGCCGAGATAATTGCCGCCGTTAGGTAATTCAAATCAAAGGAGAACTTGAGCAGGCTGGCCATGGCCACGAACTGTGCTGCCAATAAAAAGAAGAAGATAAAAATATTAACACCACTAACCGTTGCCGAAAAAACTTTGGCGAATTGCGGTTGATCAGGTGAAGTGAATTTGTGGTTTAAAAAATGCGGAAAGCTGTAAATCTTGTGGGTGGCCCCGTAAGTCCTGATTTTTCCGGCAAAAAAAGACATAATACCAAACCCGATAACATAGGCAACTCCAATGCCTACCGCTGCAAAGCCCGACTCGTAACCCATGGCCATTAAGCCAATGGAAGTTCCTCCTCCCACAAAGGTTGCCAGTACCGTGAAAACGAGGGGCAGGGTTTTGGTGTTTCTGTTGTTTACCAGATACTGCTCAAGATCAGAGGTCTTGATGTGGCGCAGTGAAAGAATAACAATGAGTATGAGGTATGCAACAATCCAGAAAATGAGCCAATTCATAAAAAAAAATTAGGTGGAGGACAAATATAACGGATATGTTGAATTAACTCCCTACTGGTGCGCGAATCTTCGCGCGCCAAAAAGTAAACCAACCCAACATTATTATGCACGCGGAAAATCCGCACGCTAGGACAGGCAAAAGAGAAAGTGTCTCAACTTGGTGAGGACAAAGCCACCCACCAGAGCAGGTAGGAAAGCAAACCTGTTGGGTAGCATTTTTTCCAGCCGAATTTTCCTGATTTTCCTGTTTTCAATGTGTTCGATGAAAAAATTTCCCGGCAGGTTGAGAACGTGAGAATGTTGATGAAATTCCAAAAGAATAATTAATTTCTCTAATTGATCCTCCTCAGGGCTGGAGCCCTAAGATTTATGCATTTTTGCAATTCAATTGCAATATTGCATAAAAAACGCTTCATTAATTGCAAAATCAGGGTTGAAGCCAATCTACCTCCCGGTCTTAAAATGACCGGCAACATATTCATTGATCTCCTTCAAAGAAGTAATTTCCTGAGAAGCATTTCCTGACCTGACGTAGAATTTTTCTACTGCCTGGCCCTGTTTGTTTTTTGTTTTTAAATACACCGGAGTGTCACCGGCAGCAATATGAATCACACAAATAACCTTCCCATCTAAATCAGGAAACTGCATTAAAATATGTTTGTTAGAAAACCGGATTCCGTACTGGTTGTTGATCAGTTTACGCAAATGCAGCTCGAAATAATCGACATCCTGTTTTTTCAGGGTTTTAAAATCATTTTCCAGGCCAATGATTTCAAGGTCATCTGTCACTCCAATAAAAAGTGTGCCTCCTTTTGCATTCGAAAATGCAGCGATACTTTTCAAAATCACATCTTCGAGAACCTTATTAGGTTTCTCTTCCCTGAAATCCCACCGCAACGAAGATTTAAATTCTACGAGCTCAGTTTCGCCCTTGCTGATTAATTCAACAACGTCTTGATTTGTTAAAAGGCCCAAATCAACACTATTTTTACTTGTGGATTTTTGATGTTTTCGGTAAACAGGAAGAAATGAAGCCAGCGAAAATATCAGGAAAATAATGGCCAGGTAAAAATAAATCTCATCCAGTTTCTTTTTGTTCTCTGCCAGATCGTGCTGTGAGATGGTAACTGCATATCCATGAGCTCCCAATATTGGTGTAATGGTATCTAACCCGATCCAAAATTCAGTGTTGAAAGCAACAAACGACATGGTAAAAGAAGTGTCAGGTCGTGTTTTTTGCCATTCCTGGAATGCAATTTCTACCTGGGGAATAATCTGGTTATACCTCTTGATCTTGTTGGTGTCATCAGTCCTGATGGGTGTAACAATATTGTTTCTTTCTGTAAGGATTGTTACCAATGGGTTTTCAAAATTTAAAACACGCGAAAACCTGTTGCCAAGTTCATTTGTTTTATACATGAGGGCTACATGGTCAGTGCCCGAATCGTTGTTCAACAGAAAAATATTGAAAAACAGGTCCTTTTCCTGGGGAGTTTGGCTCTGACTTTGGGCGGTTCTCCAAATGTATTCTCCCGGTTTCAAATTGGCAACTTTTAGAATATCCAAATCTTTTTGTGCCATAAAAAAATTGTAAGTGTCAAACCAACTACCGGTTTCCTTGAGGGTATTGTCCAAACGTTTCCATTTTATAAGGCTGTCAGTGTGCATGTTGTGCGTGGTTATCCAGGTCTTTTCATCCTTGTAGATAACATAACCCTTATCATCTCCAAAAATGATCACCCCTTGCAAATATTTTTCGTTTTCAATAAATTTGGATAAATAAGAACTCAGGCTATCTGTTGGCAATTTATCGATATCGACAGTTTTGGCGTCCCTTTTTAGCTGATTTACTGATTGCCTGGCTGTGGTTAAGAAAACCTTTAAGTCTGCTTTGAAAGACTTTGAAACCGCACCAATCATTTCGTTTGAGTAAACCGGCTTGTCCTTTATTACAAAGAACAAGGCAATACTAACGCAAGCCAGGACAAGGAACAATACAGCAATCCAGAATCCGATTTTTTTAGACATTGTTTTTTTTGATTGAGCTGACAAAAATATTTTAATCTTTCGAATAATCTATGTTTCTCTTCAATCCTTGATATCCGGTTCGTTGAACTGCACTTTCATTAAAAAAGGAATTAAACCCTTCTTCATTTAGACAATGCCAATCGTCTTTCGTCATTATCTTCAGCTTTTTGGGTGCTAAAAATAGTGGTTCATTGTGCGGCTTTGCATCACGGTTCCAGGGACATACATCCTGGCAAATGTCGCAACCAAATATCCAATTTTCAAATTTGCTTTTGAGGTTTTTAGGGATTTCACTTTTATGTTCGATGGTAAGATAAGAGATGCATTTTCGCGCATCAAGTTTGAACGGTTCAAGGGCATTGGTAGGGCAAGCCTGGATGCATAGGGTGCAGCTTCCGCAGAAATTTTTCTCGGCAGGCTCGTTTTCGTAATCTAACTCAAGATCGAGAATTATGTGGCCAATAAAAAAGTAAGACCCCCCTTTGCGGTTTATCAACATGGTATTTTTCCCAATAAAACCCAGGCCGCTTTTGT
>JAUXBM010000229.1 GCA_030619415.1 Chlorobiota bacterium | reverse complement strand
GGTCACCTTCTTGTTTGTACTCAAGGACCTGGTAGAAACCACTTGATTTCTTTGTGATGGGATACGCCATTTTGCGCATGCCCCAGTTTTCGCGATGTACGATTTCTGCACCATTACCGGTGATGAAATCCTCATACTTCTTTACCGCTTCCTTCATCTGTTCTTCAGACAAAACGGGAGTTAAAATGAAAACGGTTTCGTACTGATTCATAATTTAAATTTGTTAATGAATTGATTGTTAAGTCCCAAAATTGGGAGCGCAAAAATACTAATATTTATAGAACAAACAATACCAGGTGGCTATTTTCTTTAAAAGATTGAAGACTGTTTGAGACCTGATAGACAAAGGACCTGGCACCGGCCATGCAGGGATGTTGTCCGTTTGCCGCTGAGGCTTCGTGAAGGCCGGGGAGGTGCAAGGCAAAGGGGAGGGGGCGACAAATTACTACACTAACTATTTTCAAGCATTTTCCCGCAAATAAACTCTGCTGCACGACCATCACCAAAAATAGGAGAGTACTGAAGTTCCTTGTAGTTATCATGGAAATAATTGAACGCATTCGTAATGTTTTCTTCATCAGCATTGGCGATTATTCCGCATCCGGCATCCACTATTTCCGTCCATTCAGTTTCAGAACGAAAAATGATACAGGGTTTTTCAAAAAAGTAAGCCTCTTTTTGCACACCACCCGAATCGGTAAAAACCATCGAACAGTTACTTTCTAACATAATCATATCGAGGAATGATACAGGTGGTAATATTTTTATTAGTGGATTTTCATTGATCTGGTTAAAAAGATCTTTGTCAAGATTCCTGGCCAGTGCTTTATCCGTGCGGGGATGAAGTGGTAAAACAACTGGAATCGATGAAGTTTGAGTGATCGAATTTAATGCCCTGAAAATGGCATTCAACCGCTCGGGCTGGTCTGTATTGTTATTGCGATGAATCGTTCCCAGAAAATAAGGTTTGTCTTTTAGATCATATGTTTCAAGCACCTGGCTGGTTTTTGTGGCAAAGTGTTTGAAAAACAAACTATTGTCGTACATCACATCACCACAATGAAAAATACCCGGATGATCGGCAGAGAAAGGTGCTGTTGTGTCAGCTGAAAAACCTTCCTTAACCAGGTTGTTAAAGCCTGTTGGAGTGGGGGAGAACAAAAGTGTAGAAGCATGGTCGCACATGATGCGGTTGATTTCCTCGGGCATTGATTTGTTAAACGATCGCAGGCCTGCTTCGATATGAATAATCGGTATTTGAATTTTGGAAGCTGCTACTGACGCTGCCAGTGTTGAGTTGGTGTCGCCATAAATAACAACATAGTCAGGTCCTTCTTCTAACAAGACTTCTTCAAGCCTTTCAATCATCCTGCCGGTTTGTTTTCCGTGAGATCCGCTACCAATACCCAGGTTGTAGTTCGGTTTAGGTATGCCCAATTCATCGATAAAAACCTGCGACATATTTTCGTCGTAATGTTGCCCGGTATGAACAATGATCTCTTGTATTTTGTCTCTGAAATGATTGCTGATAGCCCTGCTTAAAGCCGCAGCTTTAATAATTTGCGGGCGTGCCCCAATAATTGTGATGATTTTTAACATGTGGTTTGTTGCAGTGTTTTTAATAAATGTGCTATTGTGTTTACAGCAGGTTTTCGTCGGCAAAGCTATAATATGAATCGTTGCCAAAAATAAGATGATCCAGTACTTCAATATCAAGCATATTGCCGGCCGACTTTAATTTTTTGGTAAGGTCAATATCATTCTGGCTGGGTTTAAGGTTATTTGAAGGATGGTTGTGGGCCAGTATAATTGATGATGCTTTATAATCCAATGCCATTTTATAAATCTTTTTAGGATCGGCTACAGTGCCGGCCATTCCGCCTTCGCTGATGTTCACTTTTCGGATAACCTGGTTTGACCGGTCAAGAAGCAATGCCCAAAATTCTTCGTATGATTTATCCGATAATTCAGCATATAAAAGATGAAAAGCATCTTCACTCGATTTAATTTTCTTTTTTACAAGAACATCCTCAGAAAGCCTGCGTTTTCCAAGTTCAAGTCCGGCCACTATGCTGATTGCCTTTGCCTCTCCGATTCCTTTGAACTTCATGAGGTCTTTAAGACTCAGGTTCGATAATTCGGCCAGGTTGTTGTTTACGCTGTTTAATATGTTTTGAGCGAGTTGTACAGCAGATTCTTCCTTGTTTCCTGATCCGATCAGAATGGCAATCAATTCCGCCTTCGACAAATGTGTTTTCCCCCTCAGCATCAGTTTTTCCCGCGGGCGGTCATCTTCTGCCCACTGGCTGATTGGTAATTTTTCGGTTTGTCCGGTCATGTGAATCTGGATTGGCTGTAAAATTAGTAAATAATGAAGTTGTTGCAGTGGGTGCAGTTGACCACTTGAGGAAAACAAAAAACCCGGCCACTTATGGTAACCGGGCTTCAATCATTGTAATATGTCTTTACGATAGGCCGTTAGCGTATTTTGTAATGCTTGATTTTAAGTTGGCTGCTTTGTTTTTGTGGATCATATTCCTTTTCGCCAGCTTATCAATAATAGCGTACAACTTAGGTAATTGCTCGCCAGCTTCCTTTTTATCTTCCAGCGTTCTGAATTTCCTCACTGCATTGCGCATCGATTTCTGGAAATAACGGTTATGCAATCTCCTTGCTTCATTTTGCCTGATTCGTTTAAGTGCTGATGGATGATTAGCCATATTCTAATTTTGTTTGATGAAAATTTGAGGGTGCAAAAGTACGATAATATTTAATATACAGAAATATTTTTCAAATAATTTCAGAATTTGTAAACATACTAATCGGTTGAATTACTGATTTCTCCCATTAATACCGGCTCTTCATTAAATGTAATTCCTGTAATTATTACATCTTGTAAAGTGTTGCTTTTTAATCCTTTATTTTGAATTATTACCGG
>JAUXBM010000114.1 GCA_030619415.1 Chlorobiota bacterium | reverse complement strand
TGGATTAAAACCTGGCGGAAGATTGTTTGTCGTAGATTTCTTTAAAAAAGAATTGACATTCGGCCCGCTGGTTTCAATGAAACTAACCGAAGAGCAGGTCATCGGGGAATTGATAAAAGCCGATTTCACAAAGTTTGAAGTCAATGTTAGTTTATTGCCCAATCAATATATAATTATAGCCCAGTAACGGCGACTTTAGTCGCCAATTCAGAAAAAGGTTTTTTCGGCGACTAAAGTCGCCGTTACAATTAGAAAATATATTTTGTATATCTACTTGCTTTCCAGCACTAAATAACCTATTTTAGCTGTAATTAATTATCTTAATTATTTTTTTTGAGGCTAATTTCAAAATATGTCAAATAATGTATTTCATAAGTTATTAACTAAAATTAAACCAAGATGAAAAACCAGGTCCTTATTTCAATTGTTGCATTTCTTCTGATACTATCCGGCTGCATTGAGCCTATTTCTATTTCTAGTACCGAAGCCGAAAAAATCAGAAAGGAGGTTGACAAGCAATTTATAACAATGCTTAAGCTTGCCGAAAATGATAGTGCCGATGCTTTTAAAACATATATTTCAAATGAGGCTACACTGGTAGTTGAAGGAATATATCTTGCGCCTGAAGACGTTACGGGCTATTTCTTTGAAATATTTAAAAGCATGGTTCACCAGGACACTAAGATCAACTCCAATTTTTACGATGTTCTGTCAAGGTCGCAAGTTTATCAGGAAGTAATTTGTTATCCCCGGCCAATAGATACTGCTCACGGAATTATTTTGGCACCGGCTCCGATAAAACTTTATTACCTGTCGGAGACAGATGCCGGCATGAAGAAATCCCTGGACAAAGAAGCAGGCACAGCAGTGTATGTAATTCCAGGGGCTGATTCATCTAAAATTGCAACTTTAGGCTTTAGATTGCCGCCGATCAAGATGCTGGCATTTTCGGTTCTCATGGAATCGAAAGGTGACAAGTGGATACTCAGGAAGGGCCATTTATCTCTTGGATTGAAGAAGAGCAAAATATATAAATTAAAAGAGCAAAGACTTGAATAATGATTACCAATAATTGATCAGTAACCCATTATCTTTCTCCGCCTATATTTTTCTTTTAAAAACCTGTGCTGTCCTGTTGGTATTGTAAATATTCAGGAAATGATCCGCTCCTTCTTTTTGGGTGAAATACTTTGTTGAATCATCAATTCTTCCATGGCCGCCAAACCGGGCGTCATCTGAATTGAGAATTAGTTCATATTCTCCGGGAGCGGGAACACGAAACCGGTAATCCGGAATTGAATTTTGTGTGTGGAAATTAAAGACAAATACCAAATGATTTCGTTCAAAAATGATTGTTTTATTGCCTTCATCCATATTCAATTGGTTTCCAAAAAGTGAGGTGACAATTTTATTTTCCCGGATGACACGGATCATTTCTTTATCAAATGCATCAAGGAATTGATATTTGAGATCAGGGTTATCTACTAACGACCACTGTCGGCGGCAGTGTTTATAGCTCCAGCCATTGCCTTCACGTGGAAAATCGATCCATTCAGGATGACCAAATTCATTTCCCATAAAATTCATATAAGCCAGTCCACCCAAAGCAATGGTAAACAACCGGATCATTTTATGTAGGGCGATGCCACGTTCGATGATGATATCCGGATCGTCCCTGTGCATATGCCAGTACATTTCTTTGTCCATCAGCCGGAAAGCCAACGTTTTATCGCCAACAAGCGCCTGGTCGTGCGATTCGGCATAGGTTACCGTTTTTACATGAGGAAGCCGGTCGTTGAGTACCTGCCACATTTCGTGGATGTTCCAGTTTTCGTCGGAGTATTCTTTCAGCAATTTAATCCAGAAATCAGGAACGCCCATTCCCAGTCGGTAATCAAACCCCAAGCCGCCATCCGCAATAGGGGAGGTGAGGCCAGGCATTCCGGTTACATCTTCTGCGATAGATACAGTCCTCAGATTAAGGGTGTGAATGAGTTTATTCGCCAACTGAAGATAAGTGATCGCATCCCACTCAACGCCCTGCCTGAAATATTTTTCTCGTGAATCGATGGTTTCAAGGCCGTGGTGGTAATACATCATCGAGCCAACACCATCAAAGCGGAAACCATCAAAATGGAACTCTTCAATCCAGTATTTTAAATTCGACAATAAGAAACGCAAGACCTCGGTTTTTCCATAATCAAAAATTTTGGAGTCCCATTCCGGGTGATCTCCCCGGGAGCCAGTATGAAAATATTGACCATCGGAGCCATCAAACTGGTTGATACCCTCTACCGTATTTTTCACGGTATGGGAGTGAACAATATCAAGGATAACCGCAATATCCATTTGGTGTGCCTTTTTGACAAGATATTTCAGATCTTCGGGTGTGCCAAACCGGGATGACGGCGCAAAGAAGCTGGAAACATGGTAGCCAAAAGAGCCATAATAAGGATGTTCCTGGATGGCCATCAACTGGATGGTATTGTAACCGCCGGCTTTTATCCGAGGGAGGATCAGGTCGGCAAACTCACGGTACGTTCCAACCCCTTCCTTCTCCTGCGCCATGCCAACATGTGCTTCATAAATAAATAACTCGCGATTGATTCCGGGTTTGAAAGAATCATCCGACCAATCGAATGCTTCCGGAAACCAAACCTGACCTGTGAAGTTTTTTGTTTCTTCATCCTGAACCGCCCTGGTAATGTATGCCGGAATGCGATAGTTGAGGCCTTGTTGCGAATCGACCAGCACTTTTATTTCACTTCCGTGAAGGAATGAACCTTTGTAAGTTGCCTGGCCTAAGAAGATCTCCCAAATACCATATTTATTTTTTTCAAGCGGATGGGAGAATTGCTCCCAATTGTTGAAATCGCCAACCATGAACAACGCTTTCGCTTCGGGTGCCCATTCACGGTATGTCCAGCCCTTTCTTTCGTCATCGTAATTGATTCCAAAATATTTATACCCATCAGAAAAGCTGGATAAACTACCAAAATCATTTTGTATAGCAGCCAATTTAGCCAGGTATCGATCATGCCGATCTTGAATATCGTGTGCGCTGGGTTCCAGCCATGGGTCGTCTTTTATTAGCTTTAAGGGTCGTCGGGACATAGTTCAGTGAATTTGTACGAAAATACAAAATGAATAGAAGTACTAGTATAAATTAGCGGTTTTAGGATGAATATAGTTTTGGATTGTTGAATTTTTGGAGATATGCAAGGCTATTTAACTGTTTCCACAATTGAAATAAATGTCTATTCCATTATCCAATACTCCATTACCCCCCCCTCACTCAAGTGAAAAACTCATATCTTTATGCATTCCAAAACTATTTGCTATGACAATCGAATATCCTGATTATTTCGCCCGCTTTTACGACATGATTTATGACCAAATGCGTGATAAGACCGATCATACATTCTTTTTGGATGAAATCAAATCGACACGTGGAAGCGTATTGGAAATCGGAACCGGTACAGGTCGGTTCTTTTCTGATGCTTTAAAACAAGGCGCTGATATTTATGGTATTGATATCAGTTCATCGATGCTGGATGTGTTGAAACATAAAATTGGAAAAGAAGAACATCATCGCATAAGTGTTCAGAATATGATTGATTTTAAGTTTGATTTTAAATTCGACATGATCATAGCACCGTTCCGGGTGATGATGCATATAATAGAGAAAAAGGATCAGTTGAATGCAATTAACAATGTTTACAGACATTTGAGACCGGGAGGTAAATTTATTTTTGATGTTTTCAAGCCTGATCTAAAGTTATTGTTGAATGGATTAAAGAACGTTAAGGATTTTGAATCAGAATACGAACCAGGTAAACAATTCAGAAGATATACTTCCACCAAATCTGATTTAGTTAGCCAGGTTACCATGGTTACTTTTAGCTTTAAGTGGGATGAAGAAATGGGAACAAGGTCAGAAGATTGGAGTTTTCCGTTCAGGTTCTTTTTCAGGTATGAACTGGAACACCTCGTTGAACGCTCGAATTTTGAAAACTATAAAATTCTTGGTGATTTTCATGGTGGCGAATTAAGTGAATACTCAAAAGAGTTTATCGTTGTTTGCAATAAAACATAACAACTATCAAATTTTAATGTACTTTAGTGCTACTAATCGCAACAGTGAATTATTAATGAAGCAGGTATTTCAATTTGTCTGGTCAAATTTTGAATTATCATTTTGGATCACAGCATTGATCCTGCTATTTGTAATTGAACCTTCAGGCGAACATTTTACATTGTGCCCAATCAGTAATCTTGGATTTAATTTCTGTCCCGGCTGTGGTTTGGGGCATTCTATCCACCATGCGATGTGGTTCGACTTTGGGAATTCTTTCGCCAGTCATCCACTAGGAATTGCTGCATTTATAATTATTGTATTGCGAATCTTCAAGCTAATATTTAAACCAATTAAACAGTATAATTATGAATGACGACTTAATTTACCTGGTACCCGGAATTGAAATGGATGAGTTGAACTTTCTGAAAAGTTTAACCAAAGACCTGACTCCCGAACAAATAAAAACTTTCGCAGCTTTATACAATTCAGAAAGAAGAAAACCAGATCACATTTTGATCGGTGGTTTGCTGGGGCTTTTTGCAGTTGCTGGTGTCCAGCGCTTCATGGTGAACCAGATCGGTATGGGTATTATCTATTTTTTTACTGCCGGCCTGTGTTTTATTGGTACCATCATCGACCTGGTGAATTACAAACGGCTGGCTTTTGAATTCAACCAGCAGGTAGCCCATAAGGTTGCACGGGCAGCAGCCAGCATGAGTTAATTGAATTTATTTCAATAAAATCAATCCTGTCGAAATTCAAATAATCAATTCAATCAGATAGTAAACTGAGCCTTTGGAATTTGAATTGTTTTTTCCATGAATGATTATAAATCACGCAACGATACATTCGATAAGGAAAAATAGTGATTTCAGAACATCTGCCGGGGTTTATCAAAATGATCCTGGTATTTATATACGTCGTTGCCAAATAACTCCACATTGTCGCCCACCATTTTTACAGTACTGTGTTCACCCACAATTTGGGAGAAGAATATCTCAAAACGTTGACCATTCTCATCGTCGGCATACACCATACCTAAATTGATGTGTTTTGAGGAAGCAAGGTTTTGATGACAAACCGGGCAAAATAAGGTGAGCAAATCACCGCTCTTACATTTTAAAGTAGGAGGGAAGTTGATGGTGTAATTTCCGAGCTCGGGGCTAAGTGATATCAATCCTTCAGATCCATCCTTCGCTTTCGCAGAAATGACAATTTTATCCGCTAACATTAAATGACTTTCACATTTGGGGCATAAGTAATTGTTGGGCAAAATAAACTCCTTTCAGTTTTTTTAGATGTATTAAAAATTCTGGCTTAAGTTGAAGAAGTCAATATATTCTCCTGAATGTTGACCGAATACCTCCACATGCTCACCGATCATTTTCAGCGTACTTTGTTCGCCGGCAACTTTCGAAAAATAAATATCAAAATCTTTTCCATCATCATCGGTCATCACGACCATCGAAAGTTTCATGTGTTTAGATGAATCCAATGAGTGATGGCAAATCGGGCAATAAAATTCAACCAGGTCACCCTCTTCGTATTTGAAATCAGGATGAGTGATTACGTGATAGTTTCCCGGTTCAGGGTGAAGCAATACAAGGCCGCCGGGCAGTCCCTTGTTTTTTGCAGATAAAATAATTCCGTCTTTAATCCGAATCTGACCGTGGCATTTTGGGCATTTGTAGTTGTTGTGCATGGTTTTTCCTCCTTTCAGTTCTCGTTATTAATTCATTCCAAATTTAAATAATTTCTGTATCCAAAGCAAGAAAGTCATTTAGTTTGTTTAAAATTATGAAAATTAGCCATTCTAATTGTACCTTTGAACTAAGAAGCTGTCTAAAAATGATACTTTTATTTTATTATGCGTCTTTTTCGTTTATACTTCATTGAATTTTCCTTAAATAGCTGGTGCTATTCTCGTCAAATCCGCCTTGTCTAAACAAAAAATACATCATAATATCTCTAAAAAACCAAATTTAGACAGCTTCTAAGCAAAAAGCGCAGAAACTAACTGTCAAATAGCACAACATAGGTAACACTTTTCTGACCGTTAGGAACTATGTTCTACTTCCCCCATGGGGGCGCAGCGCTAAGGCTCGTTTGT
>JAUXBM010000063.1 GCA_030619415.1 Chlorobiota bacterium | reverse complement strand
ACAGCAGCCAATATTTCCTCTTCGGTAGGTATAACAACTTCCTCATTGTCAGGAGCAGTTACCAATACAATCAGGTTATTCTGTTTTCCAACATAATAGGCCATTTGATTGACCTCATCCACTGTGATGCCGGGTAAAAACCTTTTAACCAGTTCGGCCTCATATTCAATGCCTGGAAAAGCTTCATTTTCCAGAAAATTAGCAAGGTATTCCCTGACGAAAACACGCGATTCGGTTTTGTCTTTTTCTTCAAGGGTTTTGTCAATATTACTGAGCATTTGCGCTTTTTGTCTTTCCAACTCCGCCTCCGTAACTCCATATCTTTTTATCCTTCTGTTTTCGAGGGCCATTTCCGTCAAAGCCTCATTGATTTTATTTTCTTTGACCATAGCCGATAAAAAGAAAGCATCGAGGGAGCGGGCCACAAAGCCACCATATCCGGAACTCGAATACATAAATGGTGCATCGGGGTCTTGCGTAATCTCAAAAAGCCGTGCGTTTAAAACTTCCAGGAACAGATCGAGTGTGAGTTTCGTACGGAAATTCCCAATGGTTTTTACCTGAAATTTGTTGAGCTTTCTAATCAGCACAGCCATAGTGGCCGTTGCCTCTTTGTCAGTAGCGACAGTTACCAGGGGAACATCATTGTTAGGAATGTTAAATTCAGTCCTTTCTCTTTTTTCTTTGGGTGATACCAGATCTTTGAAATGTGTTTTTATTTTTTCTTCAGCCATGGCTGGATCAATGTCTCCTACAACAACAACGGCCATCAAATCAGGTCGGTACCAATCGTGATAGAATCTTTTTACGACATCATACTCACACGAATCGATGACACTCATTTTTCCAATAGGCAGCCGTTCAGCATACCTTGAATCCTTGAAAATCACCGGGATGTATTCTTTCATCATCCTGTCTTGAGCGCCAAGGCCCAGGCGCCATTCTTCGTGTACTACTCCTCTTTCTTTGTCAATTTCTTCATCGTCGAAGCTGAGTTTATGCGCCCAGTTCTCAAGAACCATAAAAGCCGAATCAATCAGGCCTTGCCTGTCAGAAGGCATCTGAAACATATAAACTGTTTCATCAAAACTGGTGTAAGCATTCAGGTCGGCCCCAAAATTCAATCCTGATTTTTCGAGGAAGCTGATTAAATCATTTTTACTGAAGTCTTCCGTACCGTTAAAAGCCATGTGCTCAATAAAGTGCGCGAGGCCTTGCTGGTCGTCATCTTCAAGAACAGACCCGGCATTGAGCAATAAACGAAACTCAACGCGTTTTTCCGGTTTGGTATTTTGACGGATATAGTACTTAAGTCCGTTTTCGAGTGTCCCGGTAATAACCGCCGGATCGTTTGGTAAAAAAACCTCTGCATCTGCCATCTGAGCGATCGAACCAAAAGGTGAAAGCAGAAATAAAACCGGCAGGAATAAGAATAAAAACTTTTTCATAATGATTGAATTGAATTTAGCGCCGTAAAGATAGCAATAGTATCAATAAATATCTTTGGGTAATAATCAGATTAGTTTGATGTTTATTTTCAGGATCGCATAACACGAGAAAAAACAGGCGCTTCAAAACATTGAATGTAAAATAAAAGGATAAAGACGTCACATTATTTATTAAAGGTAGTTTCTTCATTTGTTCTAATTTTGTTCAAAAGCAATAAGTATTGATTAAAACAATATTTTTGCCGGCTTAAACGATTACTTTTTGTTGACTTCCTGAACAGGAATAAGAATGAAAGAACTCGCTAGCAAAATACTCAAGTATCGCTGGATTATAATAATTGTAGTCCTTTCCATTACTGCCTTTCTCGGTTACCAGATCAAGAATATGCAGATTAATTCTGATGTTATCAGTTCATTGCCTGATGATGATCCTGACGCTTTTCTGTTTAAGAAGATAGGACAGAATTTTGGAGGGAATAAAGTCGGGATGGTCATTTTAGAAGCCGACAATATTTTTAATAATGAGGTGCTTGCTCACGTCCAACTAATTACCGATTCCCTTTCGATGATGGACGGGATATCGACAGTTACCAGCATTTCAAATATTATTGATATCAGGGGTGGGGAAAATGGTTTTGAAGTAGGCCAACTGATTGATGAATATGCACTGCCTTATTCGCAGGAAGAATTGGATCGTCTTAAAAACCGTGTGCTGGAAAAAGATATGTACCGGGGAGTGATCGTTTCGATAGACGAAACTGCCACCTTGATCATATTCACCTTATTTGATGATTCTGATCTCCAGGAAATGGCAGGCAGAGTGAAAAGAATGACCCACTCATTAAATCTGCCTGAGAATCTTTACTATGCCGGTTTACCCATGATGGTAGGAGAAATTGCCGACCTGATCGCTGCAGATTTAATTGTTTTGCTTCCGATTGCTTTTCTGGTAATTGCACTGGTTTTGGCACTAAGTTTTAGAACGGTTCGTGGTGTGGTATTACCGATGCTCACCGCAACAATTGCCATCATTTGGACACTCGGCTTCATGGTGTTGGGGGGTTATGAAATGTCGATGGTTACCAACAATATACCGCTGCTGTTACTGGCCGTTGGAAGTGCTTATACAATACATGTTATCAATAAGATAAACCAGGTTAAAGAAAATGACTTCAGGAAGGCAATGGTTGTTGCCATGACCTATATATTTATCCCTGTTGCACTGACGGCACTAACTACTGTTGTCGGTTTTATTTCGTTTGTTTTTGAGGCCTATTTGGTGATGATCAGGGATTTTGGAATTTTCAGTGCGTTGGGTGCGCTTGTTTCAGCCTTTCTCGCCCTGTTTTTCGCTCCGGCAATCATGTATGCCTTTTCTTCGAAGAAAAGAAAAACAGCCGATCATAGCGAACTATCGAAAGACTCCGTATTATCAAATTATCTTTTACGCCCACTCACAAAGTTGTTATTCAACCACCCAAAATATACACTGACTACCTGGAGTCTGTTAATAATTTTAAGTATTGGGGGTATTTTTCTGATAGAACGAAATGTTGATGTAAAAGATTATTTCCAGAAGGATAGCCCTGCCCGGAAGGCGGAGGAGATCATGATTGAAAAATTTGGAGGGTCCAAACCAATATTTGTGTTGTTCAAAGGTGATATGCAAAATCCTGAGGTACTTAACACCATGCTCAGGACAGAAGAACAGATTAAGAAAGATCCGCATGTGGAAAGTTCACAGTCTATTGCCAACCTGATCGTTGAGATGAATGATGCGTTGGGCGAAGGCCGGAAAATACCGGATGAACAGGACAAAGTGGAACAGCTTTGGTTTCTGATTGATGGAAACCCTATTCTACAACAGCTGGTGAATGATGACCTTGATGAAGGCCTGATTATTTCAAAGTTTGCGGCTGACAACAGTGATGCTACTCGCAAATTTGCCAGCGATATGGCTCAATTTCTTGAGGTAAACTCAACAGAGGACTGCGAAATCATTTTAACCGGAATGCCTTTTATCGATTTGAAAATGAACAGCAGTTTGCTCACCAGTCAGATTAGAAGTTTATCAATTGCCATTATCGCACTCATTATTCTTGTTGGATTTTTCATGCGGTCGCTGGCGAAAGGATTGTATGCCACTGCGCCAATCATTGCAGCTATTGTAATCCTTTTTGGGGTGATGGGCGTTGCAGGAATTCCACTTAATATTGCCACTGTTTTGGTAGCAAGCGTTGCACTCGGCATCGGTGTTGATTATTCGATTCATGTGATCACCTATTTTAATTATTCATACAATGGCCATAATCTGGGAGAGGCCCTCGAAGATACAATCATGGTTAGCGGTAAAGCAATTTTTATTAATGTAGTTTCGGTTTCTGCCGGTTTTCTGGTGCTTGTCTTTTCAGAAATGGTGCCACTGCAATTTTTTGGTATTTTAATGGCTTTGAGTATGGTTGGGTCAGGGTTGGCGGCATTAACTTTATTACCCGTAATTTTGGTGCTGGTGCATCGAAAACATTTAACAATTAATGATTAATCAAGTACGCAGCATGACACGGTTTACTTTACTGGTTATTTTGGTTGTCTTTTTTATCGGTATTGAAAGTATTGAAGCGCAGGATGCGAAAGAGCTGCTCCAAAAAATGGATGATATCATGTTTTCACCTGTTGATAAACAGGGAAATATTGAGATAATCCTGACTGACAAAAATGGAGTCGAAAAATTGCGTGAAGCCACATTTATTCAAAATGCAAAAGGCGAAAAAGTCTACAGGTACACCAAGCCTGAATCACAAGCAGGCATTGCTACCCTATCCTTGCCTGACGGCATAATGTGGATGTATATGCCGGCTTTCGGAAAACCAAAAAAGATCACTATGCTGGCCAAAAGCCAGGCCTTTTCTGGAACTGACTTTGCCTACGAAGATATGGCCATGCGGTCTTATTCTGAAAGATACGAGCCTGTATTGATTGAATCAAATGGTGGAATTTATCATGTGATGAACCTGATCCCTATTTCGGATAAATCAAATTATTCGAAGATTGTCGTTTACCTTGACAAAGCCAATTTTTATCCCATTCGGATGGAATTTTACGACAAGGCCAGGAAGAAACGAAAAGAATCAACGTATAAGTATCATAAAGTTGGTGAATACTGGAATGCAGAAAAAGTGGTAATGACTGACCTGAAAAAGCAGCATTCCACAACAATCTTATTATCCGATGTTAAATTCAATCAAAACATTCCGGATGAAGATTTTACTGTAGAGAAGCTAAAGCCGAAATCAGCCGAATAATTGCTGATAGAATTCCAAACGGTATAACCCTAAACTCAGAAATCCAGACATAACATAATGTCGATGCCGCAAGTAAATCCAATTTTATTGCCCAAACATGAATGTAAGGGCTGAAAATCATTCTATCCTTGCAGGATGTGCCGTGAGAATTCTGAAACTTTCCTTGAATTTTTTTGTGGGAAAAAGTTCCTGAAAGGATACATTATTTTTAAACTAAAATTCCAACTCAAGGTTGAGCTGCTCTTTAAGTTTTAAAATGCCGGGATATTTTTTTGCCATCTCTTCAAATTTTTCCCTGTCGGTGTATGCCACCTTCTTTTCTGTTTTTTCGGGCAAGACCGGTTTCAGGGTAATCTGGTTGTTGTTTAGCTCTTTCTTAAGGAATTCGAGCAAAGCGGTCACGTTTAAAACATCTTTGGCAATAAGGATGTGATCCACCTTATATTCAATCGTAAAATTGGCTTTTTGCTTTGGCTCATATTTGGCAATGGCATTTGCAAAACTTGGTGATTTTGATTTGTACGAGTCGGTAAAACTGTGCCAAACATCCAACAATTGCTCCTGGCTAAACTCCGTTTTAATTACAGGAACTATTCTCTCCCCAGTTTCTTCTTTCTTATTCCTGAGTGCTTCGAGGCTATCCTTGATAGAAATGTTTTTTATTTTCCTGTTGTTTCCTTCTTCCGGTTTTATTCGCGCAGGTTTGGCCGCAGGTTTCACGGTTGTTGTCTTTTTAACTTGGGCAGCAGGTTTGCTGTATTCCGGTTTTTTCTCTTCGGTAACAATTTCTTTTTTAATTGTCTTTTTGCTGATAACAGGCCTTTCAATTGAAACATTCCCAAACTGAGTGAGTTGTATCAAGGCTATTTCAACATGAAGTCGCTTGTTGTTGCTTGTCTTGTAACTGAGGTCATATTTGTTGCAGATTTCCAGCGCATTGTATAGCAGATCCACCTCGCAAAGTTCCGCTTGTTCGCTATATTTTTCTTTTAAAGATTTACTGGCGAGAAATAGCTCGATGGTCGCTTGATCTTTTATCACCAGTAAATTCCTGAAGTGTTCATTTAGTCCTGTGATGAAATGCTGACCATCAAATCCATTTTCGACGATTTCGTTAAAAATCAACAACAATTGTGAAACATCATCGCTGAGCAAGGCATCTGTTATCCTAAAATAATATTCATAGTCGAGGATATTCAGGTTTTCGATCACATTCCTGTAAGTCAGTGTATCACCACTATAACTGACTATCTGGTCGAAAGTGGATAATGCATCCCGAAGTGCTCCATCTGATTTTTGAGCGATAATGTGCATCGCTTCTTCCTCGGCCTCAATACCTTCACTCTTTGCAACAAACTTGAGGTAGTCAGCAATATCCTCAACACTTATTCTCCTGAAATCAAATATCTGGCAGCGCGATAGAATGGTAGGCAGGATTTTATGCTTTTCAGTTGTTGCTAAAATAAATTTGGCGTAGGCCGGTGGCTCTTCCAGCGTTTTTAAAAACGCATTAAAAGCGGCCTGCGAAAGCATATGAACCTCATCAATAATATACACTTTATACGCACCAACCTGCGGTGGAATCCTCACCTGATCGACCAATGTTCGGATATCCTCGACCGAGTTGTTGGATGCTGCATCAAGCTCATGAATATTAAAGGATGCACTCTGATTGAATGAGGTACACGATTCACATTTGTCACATGGTTCAATAGCAGATGTGAGATTTTCGCAATTAATTGTTTTTGCCAGGATTCGTGCACAGGTTGTTTTACCCACACCCCTCGGCCCGGTAAACAAAAATGCCTGTGCAACCTGGTTGTTCTTAATCGCATTTTGCAGGGTGGAAGTAATTGAATGCTGTCCTACAACCTGCTGAAAAGTTGAAGGCCTGTATTTACGTGCCGATACTATAAAATTTTCCATCTGTTAAAGCCATTCAAAATGGGAGTCCAAAAGTAGTAAAAAAGAGGGCTGGATTACCCTGGTCAACGACAAAACTGTATCGCAAAATTGTTAAAAAAGTCTCTTCGTCTTACTTTAAAAAAATGAAAATCAGTAAGATCACTTCATGACATTTGATGGTATTAATTCAAACAAAAAACCCTACTTTTGAAAATATGGATACACTGCTGATTTACACCCAAAAAAAAACCAACAGGCTGAATTATACTTTTAAACTGGTATTCCGCGATATTCTCAAATTCCCATACCGCATCACTACAAACCTGGAAGAATTTCAATCATCCGATTTGCCCAAAATAGTGTATGCCAACGGGCCTGTTTCTGACGATATTTTCTTTCAATCCTCGGGACTTTTATTTCAGCGTGGTGTTACAAGCATACAGTTGGATGCCTTTGTTTATAATGACAGCAAAGCCTTTTTTCCGGTTGACGATGAAGATGCAGTTTTCCCGTTCGATGTGTTTTCTGCTATCTTTTATCTTGTTTCCCGCTACGAAGAGTACCAGCCTTATGTAAGTGATGAACATGGACGGTTTACGGCTAAATCGAGCGTGAGCATGGAGTTGGGGATTTTGAACAAACCGCTGGTAAACATTTGGATATTGCAGATCAAGAAGATGCTCCAGAAGAAATATCCAAAAATGAACTTCATCGAAAGGAAATACAAATTTGTTCCGACCTACGATATTGACTCAGCATTTGCCTATGCCCAAAAAGGGTTTGTGCGAACGGTAGGTGCGTACCTTTTAGACCTTGTTGATTTTAACTGGAAAGATATTGCACAGCGAACCAGGGTATTGCTACGGCTGGAGAAAGATCCTTACAATACATTTGAATTGCAGATCGAATACCAGAAAAAGTATATGCTTCGTCCATTCTATTTTATACTCTTTGGCCGTTACGGACAGTATGATAAGAACATAAATTACCGCAACAAGTATTTTGGCAATCTGGTTAAACGGATGGGCGATTATGCCAAAATAGGTATTCACCCATCGTATGGTACTTTCGAATATCCCGAAAGGATTTCTTCAGAAATCAGGCACCTGGGTAAGGTAGTTAATAAAGAAATTACCAGGAGTCGTCAGCATTTTTTACGGCTGTTGCTACCCGATACTTATCGAAACCTTATTGAAGCCGATATCACCGATGACTATACGATGGGTTATGCCATGACACCCGGTTTTCGCGCAGGTACTTGCAGTTCTTATAATTTCTACGATCTTGATACAGAGGCGGAAACAAAATTACGGATTCATCCTTTTATGGTGATGGATGGAACGCTTAAAGACTATCTGAAGCTAACACCTGCTGATGCAATTGAGCAAATCAGGGTGCTGATCAATGAAGTGAAGAAAGTGAATGGAACATTTATATCGTTGTGGCACAATGAGTCGTTGAGCGACCAGAAACGCTGGAAAGGTTGGAGAAGAGTTTATGAAGCGCTATTGGAAATGGCAGCTGAATAGGCCGGGGGCTTGGTGTAGGAAATGCGAAAAATATAACAACATACGAATAGCCGTTATAAAATTCCAAAAACAGTTTTGATAAAATATTTGAAACATACCGAAATCGACTTTAAAAAATGGGACCGTTGTATCAACCAGTCCATTAATGGGAATGTATATGCCCTTTCATGGTTTTTGTTGCTTGTTCATGAAGGATGGGAAGCGCTTGTGGAAAATGATTACGAGCGGGTGATGCCATTAACTGGGGGAACAAAGTTTGGTTTTTCTTATCTCTTTCAGCCTTATTTTTCACAACAGTTGGGTGTTTATTCTACCACTAAATT
>JAUXBM010000148.1 GCA_030619415.1 Chlorobiota bacterium | reverse complement strand
GTACTTTTAAACAATGACCCTTATATATTCTGTCGTTCAGTGGTTGATAAAGAAGCGGATACACCAAATCGAGCTTTTTAAGAAATATCCGCATGAGGTGCAGCAAGATGTGTTTAAGAAACTAATTCACACTGCACGCGATACTGAATGGGGAAAAAAGTATGATTATAAAAGAATCCAATCAATAGAAACTTTTAGACAAAGAGTGCCCATTAATACTTATGAGGACTTAAAACCTACCATCGACAGGTTAAGAAAGGGGGAACAAAATCTCCTTTGGCCCGAAGAGGTAAAATGGTATGCCAAATCATCGGGTACAACAGCCGGGAAAAGCAAGTTTATTCCCATGACTGAATCATCAATTGAGGAATGTCATTACAAAGGCGGGAAAGACATGGTTTCGATGTACATCAACCTTTATCCTAACTCGGCGGTACTGGATGGGCGAAGCCTGGTTATGGGAGGCAGCGGTGTTGTGCAGGAGGTAAGCAATGCTTCTTATTACGAAGGCGACTTGTCGGCTATTTTAATGCGGAACCTTCCTTTTTGGGCACAATTCAGGCGCACACCGTCACTCGAAATCGCGCTGATGGATGAGTGGGAAAACAAACTGGAACTGATGGCCGAATCCACCATGGACCATGACGTGCGCAGCATGGCAGGGGTCCCTTCGTGGATGTTGGTGTTGTTGAAGAAAATTCTGACAAAAAGCGATAAAACAAATTTCAATGAGATATGGCCAAACCTCGAGGTGTTTTTTCATGGAGGTGTTAAGTTTGATCCCTATCGCAAACAGTATAAATCGATTATACCGAAAGATGATATGGTGTATTTTAACACCTACAATGCCTCTGAAGGATTTTTTGGTATCCAGGATCAGAAAGACAGCGACGATCTCCTGTTAATGCTCGACTATGGTATTTTTTATGAATTTCTCCCGCTTAAAGAACTGGAAAAAGAAAATCCTAAAACAGTTCAGCTTCCGGATATTGAAACAGGCGTTAATTATGCTTTAATTATTACGACAAATGCCGGATTATGGAGATACCTGATCGGAGATACGATCACTTTTACTTCAACCAACCCATACCGAATTCAAATTACCGGGCGGACAAAAAACTTCATTAATGTGGTGGGTGAGGAGTTGATCATCGATAATACAGATAAGGCAATGTCAGTGGCTTGCAATAAGACAGGATCAGTTATCAGCGAATATACCGGTGCCCCAATATTTGATAACAATACGATTTTCCATCAGTACCTGGTTGAGTTTGAAAAAGCGCCCGAGGATAAAGATTTCTTTGTTGAAACATTTGACAATGCACTGAAATCATTGAATTCGGATTATGAAGCAAAACGGTATCAGAACCTGGTCTTGAAACAGCCTGTTCTCGAACAGCTTCCAAATGGGACATTTTATAAATGGATGAAAAAGCGGGATAAGCTGGGAGGACAAAATAAAGTTCCCCGATTATCGAACGACAGGAAAATTGTTGATGAAATTCTTGAAATTATTTAGGTAACCAAATATGGGTTGCTTATTAACAATCGCTGAAAACAAGTTGCAAAAAAGCTTACATTCGTACAAAAATTATCGACCTATGCATATTGCTATTGCCGGAAATATCGGATCAGGAAAAACAACGTTAACCAGGTTGTTGGCCAAGCATTTCGGATGGAAACCACACTATGAAGATGTAGAGAACAACCCTTATTTGCATAGCTTTTATGAGGATATGCAAAGGTGGTCGTTTAACCTCCAGGTTTATTTTCTTAATTCCAGGTTTCGCCAGGTGGTTGAGATTAGAAAGAGTGGAAAAAAAATCATACAGGATCGGACAATTTATGAAGATGCATACATTTTTGCTCCCAACCTGCATGCCATGAATTTGATGTCGACCAGGGATTTTGAAAATTATTCGTCCCTGTTTGAACTGATGAGTTCCTTTTTACAACCACCTGATCTGCTGATCTATCTCAGGGCTTCAGTATCAACGCTGGTTGAGCAAATTCAAAAAAGAGGAAGAGAATACGAAGAATCCATCAGGCTCGATTACCTGAAATTGCTCAACGAAAGGTATGAAGCCTGGATTGAAAAGTACAAGCATGGCAAGTTATTGATCATCGATGTTGATAATGTAGATTTTGCAGAACCTGAAGACCTCAGCGTGGTAATCGAGAAAATAAATGCCGAACTACATGGTTTGTTTTAAACGGTCTGTTTTCAATTGCCTGTTTCTTAAATAACAATTCTTTTTTTAAAATGAATGTTTTAGGGATTATACCCGCAAGATACGCTTCAACACGATTTCCGGGAAAACCGCTGGCGATCATTGATGGTAAATCGATGATAGAACGGGTTTACAGGCAAGCCGGCAAAGCTGACAGACTAACGAAAGTGGTGGTCGCCACTGATAATCGCGAAATATACGATCACGTGAAAGATTTTGGAGGAGAAGTAATAATGACTTCCCAGGAGCATGCAAATGGAACTTCGAGATGTGAAGAAGTGCTGGAAACACTCAAAAATAAAGATCATTCAATTCATTTCGAATGTGTGGTTAATATTCAGGGTGATGAGCCTTACATTGATCCATCACAAATAAATAGTGTTGTGTCCCTTTTTGAGAATCCAGACACGGAAGTTGGGACCCTGATTAAAAGGATACATTCTGCGGATGAGTTGTTTAATCCAAATGTGGTGAAGGTTGTATTCGGAAAGCGAAACAATGCGTTGTATTTTAGTCGCCAGGCCATCCCGATGCATCGGGACTTGCCAAAGGAAAAATGGGTTGAAACAGCTGATTATTACAAACATATCGGTATTTATGGTTACCGTTCGGACATATTGACAAAGTTGGTGAAACTTGAAACGGGTAAACTTGAATCAGCCGAAAAACTGGAACAACTTCGGTGGCTTGAAAATGGATTTAAAATTAGTTTGCAAATAACAGAATTTGAGAGTATTGCCATTGATACGCCAGCCGATTTATTAAAACTTACAAACAAAAATTGATTATCGATTGTCATTTTCCTACTTTAGCAAACTCTGATCAGGTCAAAACGTGTCGATGAATATTGGTCCATACATATCCGAACTACTTTACGATTACGAGTGTGTCGTCCTGCCCGGATTCGGTGGTTTTATTGTTAACGACAAGCCCGCCTCGATTAACCGGATTACACACCAGTTCAAGCCTCCCTTCCGTCAGATCATTTTCAATGTCCACCTGAGTGCAAATGACGGGTTGTTGACAGATCATATTGCCCATACCGAAGGGCTTACATACCAGGAAGTGAAAACCCGTTTGGATGCAGTGGTTGCTGCGTATCGGAAACAACTTGAAAAAGGACAGAAAGTGTTTGTTGGAAAGATTGGCGAGTTGTATTTCGATGAAAATAAGCACATTGTCTTTGACCAGAATACAGCAACCAATTACAACCCAAATTCATTCGGGCTTACCGGTTTTGTATCACCATCAATAAGCCGTACCACCGACCAGCAGAAAATTAAAGGCATCATCTCCGGACGGGAAAAAGGCACATCCAAACCTGTCGATAGAAAACCTGCCGCAACCAAAAAGCAGCGTGTAACCCGAAAAAAAGAGAGTAGTTTTTCTTTGGTCAGATCTTTAGCTGTCGCCGGGATCATGGTCCTGATTCTTGGCATCGGCTGGGGAGTTACAAACCGTGATGAGGTTAAAAACTACTGGGAAAACAATGCATCAGCGATTCCTTTGTTTTATAACAATGTCAATGATTATGTTTTAAATAGTTTCGGCAGATTGGCCTTAAATGACGATAAATCGCTGTATACTCCCAGAGAGAACGCTGATTTTTCGATAACCAAAGAAGTGACACCAGTTGAAATTTTGAACAACGAGGTAAGCAAAACTGAAATAACGGAAAACAAGGAAGTAATTGTTCCTGATTTAAAAACAGAAACACTTGTATTAAAAGAAGAACCAGAAATAAAACCGGACATTGTGGTTCAAAAACCGGTTGTAAAACCGACAAAGCGAAAATATTACATCATAGCCGGGTCTTTTTCAAAAGAGAAAAATGCGGCGTTACTCATTCAACAACTGGCTGAGCATGGATACCAGGCACAAATTGCCGATACCAATCAAAATGGAATGTTCCGTGTAGCTTACCTCGGAATAGAAAAACTAAAACAAGCCAAACAGATGCTTGCTACCATCAGGCAAGAACAAAATCCTGAGGCATGGATACTGCGTAAGTAATGAACGCAAGTTTGATTTTGCGACTGGAAAATCAGGGAAAATCAAATATTTTTATTAAGCGGTCCTCAAAATGAATATTGGAGGAATAACAGATTGCAAACATTCCACTATTCCTGGTAATAAAGTTGTACTGTGTCGTGTAGATCAATTCCGTATCAAAAAAAAGAGACCTTTGCAAAACACCTATCTTTGTCATCCTGAACGAAGTGAAGGATCTTTATATGTCTGATATTCTGAACGTAAGGATTCTTCACTTCGTTCAGAAAGACAGTTTTAAGAGGTTTTGAAAAGGTCTCAAAACATACTTTTGACTAATGTTGGTTATTAATTTTTTTTAGGGGTGGCAGGAAAGAATAAATTAATGAAGTTCGCTGAGAATCTTACTTTCGGCAATTTGTTCCAACCAACATTTGAAGAAGTTTATGATGGATTTCATCTGAAGGGTAAATGGGCAAAAGATTTTTTTAACAATTCAAACGACCTGGTGCTGGAATTGGGATGCGGAAAAGGGGAGTACACTGTTGGACTGGCAAAAAATACAAATACAAAAAATTTTATCGGAATCGACATCAAGGGTGCGCGAATGTGGCGTGGGCTTAAAGACGCGAATGATCATTTTCTGGAAAATGTGGCTTTTATCCGGACCCGGATAAATCTTGTTGAATACTTTTTCGAGAAAGATGAAGTTTCGGAAATATGGATCACTTTTCCCGATCCGCGGCCCCGCGAATTGCACGCCAAAAAGCGCCTGACATCCCCCCAATTTTTAAAAAGGTATCAGAAGTTTTTAAAACAGGATGGCGTGATCCACCTGAAAACTGACAACATTCTCTTTTTTGAATACACGCTTGATGTCATCCGCGAATATGGCCATGAGTTGCTCTATTCCAATTACGATATTTATGGATCGGGCATTGATAATGAATTGACCCGGATTCAAACATATTATGAAAAGATTTGGTTGAAACATGGTACGAAG
>JAUXBM010000138.1 GCA_030619415.1 Chlorobiota bacterium | reverse complement strand
GCGCTTGTTCTAACAACTTTTGTATATCTCTAACTTTCCTGTTCATTCATCTGTTTAAGATTTAATGTCTAGCTCTAATCAATGTCATTTATAGCCACGAATTCACGAATGACATTGGTGCATTCGTGGCATTCCATTATCATTCCCTTGTGTGTTTTAAAACCAATCATAGGTGTTTCGAGACCTTTGTAAAACAGATAAGCTACTTCCTGACCAGTTTAACCCTGTAAGTTATACCAATTTCATTGGTGAGATGGATAAAATAAACCCCATTTTTAACCTGGCTTAAATCAAATGATTTCACACCAGCAGCCTGGTCAATGCTTCCGTGCTCTACAAGTTTTCCTTCCAGTGATACAATCCGGTAGTCAAAATGAGTGCCGGCGGGTAGGGAAATGCTAACCAAACCATTCGTAGGAACCGGAAATGCTGTAAGGTTTTCTATTTCCTGATTCTGTCTAATATTACTAGTGATATCAGTACAGCCCACAAGGCTTAGTTCTGCTGCTGAAGACCATGGGTTTCCATTCACTTCTGATATTCCAACCAGCCTGAAATACCGGCCAACAATTGAATTTTCCAAAATGATTTTTTGAGGAGCGGCAGTATTTTCAAATTGTCCAACGCTTACAGGTTCTCCCCAGTCCAGATTGTCTTCACTGATGTACAATTCAAATTCTTTGATTCTTCCATTCTCCCCATCTTGCCTGTTAAGCAGAATAAATTCGAAAAGCCGGTATGTTTCCCCCATATCTATCTGAATTTCGTGAGGATAAGGATCATCGCCTGTGCTCCATCGCGTATGCCAAATAGTTGATGGATCATTGTCAAAGGCCATTATGGCTAAACCCGGATAGTTGATTTCTTCGCTGTCGACATAAACCAATTCCCAATCCTCTTTTGGAATTTCTGCTGGATTATCACAATCGTCGATTGATGGACAAGTTGTGGCAGTCATCACATCTTCCATATATTTTGAATATGTCTGGCCATCTTTTGTAACTGAGAAATTCACACTGTAAGTTCCTTCTGCGCCAAGCACTACTTTAGGATTCCTGATATTGGCATTGTCAATATACGCAGGTGCTGGTATGATTTCCCAATTCCAGCTTAGCCCGTCGTGGTTTATTAAGGAGTGATCATCGAATGTAAGGGTGTCAGTCATGCAATTAACCAACGATTTCGATAACCATGGATTGATGACAGGACTAAATTCAGTTTCTTGTAATTGGGATTCCCAAACACCGGAATTCCCGGCAACCCGTAATTTGCTATCGCGAAAGAATGGTATCGCCAAGTTAACATGTGTACCTGCAGGATAATTGTTGTCAAAAGTCTCCCAATCATCCATATTTTGTTTGCGGTAAAATACCCTGGCAACCGATCCGTTCTCAGCATTGGTGAACAGGTACACCAGGTCTTCTCCATTGTTGTCAGGCTGAATAACAAGACACTTTGTATATTCTGCGAGGCTTCCTGTCCAATCTTCCCAGGTGTTGCCGCCATCAGCCGAACGGAATACTTTCCCGATATCTGATGACCATGTTCCATTTTGCAGACATGCATAAATTACATTTTCGTCATCAGGTGAAATGGCAAAAAATGTTCTTCCTTTCCAATAAGCTGTTCCGTAATCACCGCCCGTAAGGGATGGTTTTAGCGTCCACGTAATTCCTCCGTCAGTACATTTGTGCAATCCCCGGTTGACGATATCTGCATAAAAGACTTCAGGATTGCTGTAGCTAATCTGCAAATACCTGACCCGGTTATTAAAATCATAAAGCATATCATAAGAAACACCACCATCAGAACTTTTCCAAAAGGCGTTTCCTTCTCCTAAAAATATTGTGCTGTAATAATTTGGATGGAAAACCAGGTTGCTCCGTCTGCCTCCATATTCGTCCATGTTGGGATATTTGCTAAATAAAAACCGTCCTTCGGGCTTGTCTTCGGCAGTAGGTGGCAATATCCAACCGTTGCCCAAATCATTAAAGGCAACATGTCTGCTTCTGCCCTGAGCCACCCAACCGGTGGGCGATTCAGCGCCTCCCATTCTTAAAGCCTTGGGCTGGTAAAAATCGGCCAAGGCCGTATTCCCATTATGGTATCTTCCACCGACAACAATATCTTCGTTCCATCCCTGGTCAAAACCCCACATGTCCGATCCGACAAGGCCGTTGTTGAGGGC
The DNA here is from genome assembly GCA_030619415.1 of Chlorobiota bacterium. GTDB lineage: Bacteria > Bacteroidota > Bacteroidia > Bacteroidales > F082 > JAADID01. The sequence goes on along the minus strand of JAUXBM010000138.1, from coordinate 3,271 downwards.
AATGTAATTTGATGTGCTTGTAAAATGATCGGTTGAAAGTGAAAAACCACCATCAGTCGAAACCCAGGTTTCCCCATTGGGTAGCAACTTCATATCCTGAATGTCGGGGTGGATGGCAAAATTGCCATAATATCCCCCGATTGCTGTAAATTGCTGACCTCCGTTTGCTGACTTGAAAAGTGTGGTTGTCCCGGTAAAAATCAGGTTTTGGTTGTTTGGGGAAATTTCGAGTACAAGGTCAAAATAGCCCTGCCCGTTGTTCATTGGAAAATCGCTTGTTTGGCCCGTAGCGAGCAACTCCCAATTCCATGATACACCATTCAAAACACCCTTGTAAAGTAAAGGTGTATAATCGGAACTTAACATGACTGCCAGCAAAATACCAGGGTTGTCATCAGTAACAGCCAGTAGTCCACCGCTTTCGTCGGTAATGTTGGTTGGGAAATCGGGGTGCGGACTGAAATTATTTCCACCGTCAGTGGACATCACGACTGAGAATTTTCCGTTTACTTTTGAAATAGCGAAAAGAATATCACTGTTATCAGGTTTGAATTCAACATCGTAGCAGGCCATATTCCAGTTACGCGACCATGATTCGCCCGCATCATCGCTTACAAACAAGCCTGAACTTGATGCTGCCGCTATTTTATTCGAATTGTCAGGATCAATCTTCAACCTGTCGGCGTAAAACATATTTCCGGCAAGTAACAATGGTGTCCATGTTTCACCACCATTTGTCGTTTTGTGGACCTGTGTACCGGCAGCAACATACACGATATTTTCATTTTCCGGGTCAATAGCAACAGCCGTAACCGCACCTCCGAAAAAATAGCCTGGCGCCACCAATTGCCAATTTTCACCCTTGTTGGTCGTTTTATTTAAAAAACCGGTTTCGGTGCCACAATAAACCACATCATTGTTTGAGACTGCGACGTCGAATGAATACACATTTACCTGCCATGGACAAGCATCCGGCGGGTTTGGGTTGCCTGACTCATTTAACCAAAACGTCTCTTTCGGTCCTAAAAATGTCCAGTCCGAATTTGATGTAGTTGAACGATGAGTAGGCCCAGCATTTTTAAGTTGTGATTCGAGCAGGTTTTTATAATAAGCTTCGAGATTAGGCAATTTTATGGAGCCATCATTTAAGACGTAAGGCTCTACCGCACGTTGCCAGATTTTATAATAACGTATTTCGGGTGATTTTTCTTCGGGATGCTGAAGGCTGTAAGATTTAAAAGCCTGGGTCAATTCATAATAATTAACCGGATATTGATAGAGCATTTTAGCCCATAACGGAAATGAATCATTGTAAGCAGGTTTGTAACTTTTTATCACGCCGGGAATATCATCATAGGGCGTAAACTGGGTTTGAGTCAGTGCTGAAATACTGAATAAAGTCAGTGCCAGAAATAGCAAATGCCTGTGTAATTTGATTTTCATTGTCTGTTGGTTTTTGATTTTTCAAATATAATTGAATATCGTTCGTGCAGAAACTCCCACAACTGTATGTTCAAAACCCCTGACTTAATGCAATGTCGATGTCGCAATTAAATCCAAATTTATTGCCCAAACATGAATGTAAGGGCTGAAAATCATACTATCCTTTCAGGATGTGCCCGTGAGAGTTCTGATGTTGGAGGGCTTGAAAGAAGTAGTTTGTATGATCGGTTACTAAACCCATTTCACCAATGGGAAATCCATCCGGAATTTCAAATCGGGGTGTTTTGGGAAAATGCGGAAGGCATAATCATGCACGCCTGCATGTTCCAACGGAAATTCACACGAATACTTTGCTTTTCCAATAGCTACATCGACTGCCTTCAGTTCTTCTTTGAATTTGATCTTGTCGACATCTCCATTCGTTTTATTTCCCATGATGATCTCGACACCAATATCATCAACAGACAAACCAGGGATATTGAGGACAAGTTCCGCCGCGAAGTTTTCCCCAAATTCAATGGGTCTCCTGCTTGAATCAGGCACATGAAGTGTATCCACACTAATGTGATTCCATGCGCCTTCGATCTTGTTTTTCCAGGCAACCAGGCTACGGGCATTGTTATAGCCATCACCCCGCATTCTTTTACTGGTGACAAATAGCTTTGAGTAAAACTTTTTGTAGTAATCATCAAGCATTCGTTGCATGGTAAAATGAGGTGCAACCCTGGCAATCGTATTTTTAATAAAACCGATCCATTTTACTGGAATGCCTTTGTTGTCTACATCATAATACACCCTAACAATTTCCTGTTCCATGGTATTGTAAAGAATTTCGGCATCCAGTTCATCCTGGAATTGCTGATTACCGAAAGTACGGTTCTCTTCGATGGCCCATCCGGCCCCTTTTTCATAACCTTCGGCCCACCATCCGTCGAGAACACTAAAGTTCATAACTCCGTTCATCACCGACTTTTCACCGCTGGTGCCAGAGGCTTCCAATGGTCGGGTAGGGGTGTTCAACCAAACATCCACACAACTTGTCAGCAGTTTGCCGCCGGTCATATCATAATCCTGGAGGAAAATGATTTTGCCAATAAACTCAGGTCTTTTTGAAATTTCAACGATCAGCTTAATTAAATCCTGACCAGCCTTGTCGTTGGGATGAGCTTTTCCGGCAAAGAGGAAAATAACGGGACGATCCTTGTTATTAATGATAGAGGATAAGCGTTCAATATTGGTAAAAAGCAAATGTGCCCTTTTGTAGGTGGCAAACCGTCGGGCAAATCCAATGATGAGTGTATTGTCTTTGAGCTTGGTCAACGATTTCACCATCAACTTGGGATTCTCGTGCCGTCGGGTAAAATCTCTTTTCACTTTCGACCGAATATCCGCTATCAGTTTATTTTTCAGGATCAATCGATTTTTCCAAATGACTTCATCCGGTACATTATAGATCGCTTCCCAATATTTTACATCGGGTTGGTTTTGTTCAAATTCCGCACCAAATGCTGACCTGTACAGTTCTTGCCAGATACTGTCGGTCCAGGTAAAAAAATGCACACCATTGGTTACATGGCCAATATGAATTTCTTCGGAATAATAACCCGGGTATAGCCATTTAAACATATCACGCGAAACGCGGCCGTGTATTTTACTGACTCCGTTCACTTGCTGAGAAAGTTTAACAGCCAACACGCTCATCGAGAACTTTTCGCTGTGGTTATTCGGGTTAAAGCGTCCAAGTCCGATAAATTCATCCCATGGAAGTTTTAGATATTCACAAAAGTGCGACATATAAGCACGCATCTGATGCTCTTCAAACGAATCG
>JAUXBM010000081.1 GCA_030619415.1 Chlorobiota bacterium | reverse complement strand
TATGTTTCAGATTGGCTTTGTCATTCGAAAACGCATTACTCTGAAAGTGATTTGAACAAACGAGGAATGGTTCATTGGTCTCATAAACACCAAGTGTTGAAGGAGATTTTTCAATAATTATGGCTTTGTTATCAGCGGATGAACCAATTAATAAAGATTCTGCAACGAAGGTTTTTCTCTTTTTAGCGATCTCGATAGCCTCTTTGATATTGGTTGCATATTGAAGTATTTCTCTGGCCAGAAGAGAAATGGGTGTCGCAGCCTTTGAAGGAATGTCAGATTTGCCGGCATTTATTGTGACTGTCAATCCTTCATTATTCATGCCTGAAACCACCCCAATAAAACTGGCCCAGGTTATAAAGGTGAATTTATGACCGTTGGCAGGATTTACGAAACAAACGATTTTATCCCTGGCAAAGGCTTCGTTAATATAGAAATCGAAATTGCGGCCGATTATAAAACTGCTGTCTGCAAAACCCATATTCGCAGCAAAAGATGTACATCCGACCAACATCAAATCCTGCAGTGCATGACCAATATCATGAGCACCGTGATAGTTTAACATCCGCTCATAATTCGTTCCAATAAAATTGAATTGATCAGAAGCCGAAAAAGAGATACCATAAATCTCTTCCTGATATTCGGGTAGAATATACTCATCAATATCTCTGTTAAAAAATCCAATAAAATATTTAAGGAACTTTATATAAGAGGAAGACGGAACCAATTCCCGTATTTTTTCAACGAATGCTTCTTCCTGGTTAAAAATAAGTTCTTTCGTTAATTTGCCGCTTGCAACTCCCATTTCAAATGGCTCACCTTCAAGATACATTTCCCAGAGGCCATACTTATTTTTACGCAGCCAATTGTTGCCCAAACTATACGAATCAACACCATCTTTTTGACGTTTGAATTGATCAACAATTTCCTCGTTTACCTCTGGTGGTGAAATATGTGTGTCGATCTTATACCAAACGACAAATGATACTATCGCTGTTATAAGAATAATCAGCGCAATAATAAATATTCTTCGGATTTTACTTTTCCGTCTATGCATCATTTACTTCCTTGATAATTTCCTGCAATCCTGTAATTTCTCCGCAAGTAAGCAGTGCACTTATACTAACACCCAGCATCCCATGAAGGTTTATATTCTGACCTGTAAAGAAAAGGTTTGGTATTTTTGTTCTTGGGAAAATATACGATGACATTGGGTCGTGGTAATCCCGGATTGTGCCATACATTCCACCTTCGGGAGTGCCGATATAATCACGATAGGTAAGTGGTGTACTGGCAATCCAATCAATGATGTTTTCCTTTAAGTTGGTAATATATTTTGATGCCAGCAAGATTAATTCTTCAGCTTTCTTATTTTTCCACGCCCGGTATTCATCTCCTCTTTCTGTTTTTTCAGCCCAATTTCTGACCTCATTAAAATGCATATATGTATAAATGCTTAACGAATTTGTGTAATCATTTGTTCCATCATTTGAAGGTGTATACAGATAAAAAAAGGATGGCCATTGGTCATGGGGATAACTACTGACGGGCCAAACATCATTATTCTTGTAGTAATGTACGTTATGATTCAGATACGGTATTTTGTCGGGCCTGACCCTCAAATGCAAACCAAAAACTGAGATAGTATTTGGTATAGCTGTGAGCCTGGTTTTAAATGATTTCCTGAGTTTGCCTTCGGGAATCATGTCAATGGTAATTGCAGGATGAATATTACTGATAATGTTTTTACCGTATACTTTTTCGCCATTTATAATTTGAACTCCGGTCAATGATTTTTCCTCGAAAAGCAATTCTTCAACCTCTTTTTCGCAAAGTATTTCTCCACCCATGTTTCGAATATTCGCAGCGAGTAGATCAGCAATTTGACCGCTTCCACCAACTAAACGGTAAGCACTTTGGATATAATAATTGTTGATTAATGCATGAGTATACAAGGATGTTGAATTTTTATCTCCGGCATACACAAAGTTCAGGGCGGTAAGGGCATTTTGAAGTTCACGGTTTTTTGTGATGGCTTCAATCGCAGAGTATACTCCCGTATTCAAATAAGGATTGGTGCGGATATCATAATCCTGAGGAGACTTTAAGTTGTAGATAGCCTGGGAATTGGCAACGGAATTTATCAATTTAACATATTGCTGAATGGCATCTTTTTCATTAGGGAAATAGGATTCCATCTTATCTGCAAATCTATCCCAGCCCATGGGGTAATCAATTTGCTTATCGCCAATAATAAACCGGTCAAATACTTCAGGATCCATTCGCTTTATATCAAGCCCATTTAGAATGTTGAAATAGCGAAATAATTTATTTAACAATTGACCTTCATCCAGGCTGCCCAAATAATGCATGCCAGAGCTAAAGGTACAATCTCCCAACTTGAAGTTTTGAAGTGTTCCGCCAATATTTTTATTTTTTTCAAGAACACAAACCTTGTATCCTTTTTTGCTGAGGATATATGCACATTCGAGACCTCCAAGGCCGGCGCCAAGTATAAGAATGTCGTAATTGTTGTCCAAGGGTGTTAATACTTCTTTAAAAAGTCAAAGATAGAAAGTTCGAAAAGCAGATTAATCTTTAAGGATGAAGAACTTTTTAGAGAAGACGTTTTTGCCATTTTCTCCAATCGACAGAATGTACATTCCGGCCTCAAAATTTTGAAGAGGAATTGTGATCGAGATACTATCCACGCTTTGCTGCAAGACCAATTTTCCATTGTTAGCATAGATCATCATTTGTTTACCCAACAGCTTTTTCGAAACAGATACTTGTAGTTTGTCTTTTGCCGGATTTGGGAAGATACTGAAAGGATTATTTTCGTTTCTGTCATCAATCGAGACATATTCCGGATTCCAGATTTTTATTATTCCATGGGTAAATGGTTCGGTATTCGACCAGCCTGAACCACTTGTGGCAAGATAAATTTCTCCGTTTGGTCCGATGAGAATATCACGTAGCCGGCCCCACCAATTGGTGAAGTACTGTTCTTCATTAATAACTGAAGTGCCTGATTCATCCAATTCCAGATCGTAAAGCCTCTTGTTTTTGAGTGTAGTCATAAGAATATGATCCTGCCAGGCAGGGATAGCCGGATGATCATAATAAACGATATCGGAGGTTGCAACTGTCGGTGTCCAGGCCACCAACGGTTCGAATACATCATTTGCTTCACAAAAGGTTTGCTCCGAAGGTAGGTCACAGAAGCCATGTACGTTTGGCCAGCCATAATTTCTTCCGGGTTCAAGAATATTAAATTCATCATCAGTACTTGGGCCATGCTCTGAACTATAAATTATTCCGTTTGAAGCAAGGTAAAGACCCTGTGCATTGCGATGGCCAAATGAATATACAGGGTTTCCTGGAAAAGGATTGTCATCCGGAATTGAACCATCTAAATTTAAGCGTAAAAACTTTCCGTTAAGACTTTCAATGTCCTGTGCAGCCGGCTGGTTTTGAGCATCTCCCGTGCTGAAAAGTAAGGTGTTGTCGGGCAGGATAATCATCCGGCAACCATCATGTGTTGTATTTCCCTGGATATTGTCGAGCAAAATAAATTCGTTTTTTAGCTCCCCGTCTTCATAAGTATACCTGACGATCTTTTCAAGAATTTGCCCGGAAGGTTTGTAAGTATACGCCATGAAAACGTTTGGGCTATTTTCGAAATCGGGATGCAACACCATGCCCAACAAGCCCGATTCGCCGGATTGATAAACCTCATTTGATATGTTGAGGATTACATCCTGCTCTCCCGTTTCGGGATTAATTCGACTAACACGTCCATATCGCTCGGTTGTCCAAATTTGATCATCAGGACCCCATTGAATTTCCCATGGAATATCAAGACCTGTGATTATGGTAGTGGTGTCTACTTCGGTTTCTCCGATATATACCTGGCCATAGCCTGTGAAGCAAAAACCAAAGATCAGAAATAGAATTGAAGATTTGTATTTCATTGTATATGTCTAAATATTTGAGACTTCTGCAAAACTAGAAAACACTGTCTTTCTCAACTCAGCGAAGAATCTTGACATACAACATGCCAGATAAACAAGATTCTTCTCCGGCAACTGCCGGATCATAATGACAAATCCTAGCATTTTACAAAGGTCTCTGTTTTTAATTCAATGGATAAAATTAATATCAAATTGGTTTGTAAGGAGAATTTTATTCGATTGCCGCCAAATAATTATTTTTACAGTCTAAATATTAAAAAGAGAGCAAAATATATCATCATGAAAGAAGTCGTAATAGTATCAGCAGTTAGAACTCCAATAGGGAGTTTCGGAGGTGTTTTATCCTCAGTACCCGCCACCAAATTAGGGGCGATTGCCATAAAAGCTGCCATCGAAAAAGCCGGTATAGAAGCATCAGAGGTACAGGAAGTAATTATGGGAAATGTGCTTCAGGCAAATGAAGGGCAGGCGCCTGCACGACAGGCAGCTATTTTTGCCGGACTGGATCCGGATGTTCCATGCACCACGGTAAATAAAGTTTGTGCCTCAGGGATGAAAGCAATTTCCATGGCTGCGCAGGCAATTAAGGCAGGTGATGCAGATGTAATTGTTGCGGGTGGGATGGAAAATATGTCATCAGTGCCACACTATTTACCTGGCGGTAGAACCGGTCAGAAATTAGGTGATATGAAGCTTATCGATGGTATGGTAAAAGATGGCCTGACAGATGTATACAATGCTGTACATATGGGTTCCTGTGCTGAGATTTGTGCCACTGATATGAACTTTAGCCGTGAAGAACAGGATGCTTTTGCTTTGGAATCTTACAAGAGAAGTGCTGACGCATGGGCTGCAGAAAAATTCAGCGAAGAAGTTGTGCCGGTTGAGGTTCCACAGAGAAGGGGAGAAGCTGTTGTTGTTGCAGAAGATGAAGAGTTTAAAAACATCAGGGCGGAAAAAGTTCCCACATTGCGACCTGTTTTTAAAAAAGACGGGACAGTAACTGCTGCCAACGCTTCCACCATAAATGATGGCGCTGCGGCGATGGTCGTAATGAGCAAAGAAAAAGCCGACGAACTTGGGTTAAAGCCCATTGCAAAAATCGTTTCTTATGCAGATGCTGCTCAGGAATCAGAATGGTTTACAACGGCTCCTGCCAAAGCGGTTCCACTGGCATTAAATAAAGCAAATCTTTCAGTTGATGATATCGACTATTTCGAATTGAATGAAGCTTTTTCAGTTGTCGGTCTGGCCAATATCAAACTCATGGGCTTGGATGCTGACAAGACCAATGTAAACGGGGGAGCCGTTTCTTTGGGCCATCCATTAGGCTGTTCAGGCGCTCGAATCCTGGTTACTTTAATCCATGTCCTCAAACAAAACAATGCCAGGCTTGGCGCTGCCGGAATATGCAATGGCGGCGGCGGAGCGAGTGCAATGGTGTTGGAGAATTTCTAATGTCTAATTGATATTGGTCATAAGTCTGAAGAAATAGTAGTAAATAATTGGTTAGTTTTGTTTCGATAGCGACTTCAAAGATTGCCTGATTTATCCAGTATGAAAAACCCTTTTTTGAATCTTTTACTTATTCTTGTTTTTGGTCTTTCGATAGCCATTGGTACCTCTTGTATGAAAATCAGTGAAGATGTTACCGCTGCAAATGCGCTTATTGGACTTTGGAGGCCGGGCGGAACTTCTGTAGAAACTAAAGTCGGGGATGTTGATATTATCGAGTATCTGATGACAAATTTTGGTTATAGCGAGGAGGAAGCAAAGGATATTCGAGATGATATTATTGCAGATGTTTTAGGCATTAATTTAGGGAGTATCACTTTTTATGGGGACAAAGCATATCATGAAATTCGGTATGATCAAAGTGAAGAAAAGGGTTTATGGTCGGTCAATGTTGATGGAAAGATACTGACCCTGTATTTTGAGAATGAAGAAGATAATCTTACCATCCTTGAGCAAACTTCTTCTAAACTAAAGTTGCAATTGCCAACCATATACGAAGATGTCGATTTTGATGATGATGGAGTAAATGAAAGTACTCTGGAAATTATTGTCGTACAGAATTTGTCTAAAACATCAAAAGGTGGAATGGGGCAGTAGTGACCCCAGATGATAGAAATCTCGGTTCGGATGATTTAATCTCCTTATACTCTTTATTGGGCTATAACGCAAAGTTACGCAAAGAAAATGCCGGGAAACTTTGCGACACAACTCATCTAAATAAACTCATCCAACTCCATCCACCGCAGAGTTTTCGCATCTATCAGCTCGATGAGCTCACCAATACGGACTGAAAGTTTGTTTAGTTCTTCGTAATCCTGCAGACCTGAATTAATGGTGGTTTCTGCCTCAGCCTTTTCAACTTCAAGGTCTTCAATTTCTTTTTCAAGTGTCGAGTATTCGCGTACTTCGTTAAAAGTCAATTTAGTCTTAAGTTTAGGCTTATCGGTTTTTTGTTTTGATTCCGTTTTGCTCTTTCCGCTTTGTTTTTCGCCGGCCTGTTTTTTCTGCTCCTTTTCAAAGCTGTATTTAGTATATGAACCGTAATAATCCTTCACCTTTCCTTCTCCTTCAAAAATGAAAAGATGATCAGTGAGTTTGTCCAAAAAGTAACGGTCGTGGGAAACCAAAATAAGGCAACCCCCATAACTCATCAGGAATTCCTCAAGCTTATTCAAAACCAGAAGATCAAGGTCGTTGGTAGGCTCATCGAGGATTAGGAAGTTGGGGTTTTTAATGAGCACGGTAAGCAGGTTCAATCTTCGCTTTTCACCTCCGCTGAGTAAGCCAACCTGTTTGTATTGCACTTCAGGCGGAAACATAAAATGCTCCAAAAATTTGGAAGCCGAAATAGAATTACCATCGCCCATTTGAACAACTTCGGCAATATCTTTGGCCACATCAATCACCTTTTTATCGTCTTCCAATGGAATGCCTGCCTGACGGTAATATCCAAAAACAATGGTTTGACCGGTTTCAATTTTGCCACTGTCGGGTTGTTCATTTTGGGTGATTAAATTCAGAAAACTGGTTTTTCCCGAACCATTCTTTCCCACAATTCCAATGCGTTCACCTTTCTTGAAGAGATAATTGAAATCTTCAACGATTTTTACTTTTCCGTAGCTTTTATTCAAATGCTCTATCTCGAGGATCTTTCCACCTATGCGGGTCACATTCAACTGTAAGCTTAGCTCTTGCTCCGATTTCAGTCCCGTAGCTTTTTCTTTGATGCCGTCAAAAGCCTGTATCCTCGATTTAGATTTTGTCGTCCTTGCTTTTGGCTGACGGCGCAACCACTCCAGCTCCTTCTTCATCAACTGTCTGGCCTTGCCTGTTTCAACCTGGGTGATTTCCTCCCTTTCAGCTTTTTTCTGAAGGAAATATTCGTAATTGCCTTTGTGGTAAAACAACTGTCCATGGCTCATTTCGAGGATATGATTGCAAATC
>JAUXBM010000112.1 GCA_030619415.1 Chlorobiota bacterium | reverse complement strand
TTTTTTATTTTTTTCATTGTTACAGTTTTTAACCCGAGAGCAGTTTTTTAAGTGCAATTACATTTTTTTCGTTTGTTAGCTTTTTCCCATCAGGGGTGTACAAAAATTTGATCAGATCCTCATAATGGCCGGCAACTTTTGACCTTACCATTTTAAGCGTTGAATTGATCATCCCGTTATCCTCGGTAAAAGCTTCGTTTAATATACCAACCGCAGCCGGAAGCCAGCGTTGCGGAAACATATCTTCAAATTCTCCATCTTTTGAATATCTTTTAACCTCATTACTAATCAGGGTAATTGCTTCATCCAAGGCCTCCGTGCTATCCGGAAATAAACCTTTTCCCTTCAAAAAAGCCTTAATTGCTGCTTTGTTAATTACAAACAAACAAACAGTGTACGGATTTTGGTCGTTGTAAAGCATACATTGATCAATGTATTTTGAGTGATCGACAAACGCTTCTTCAATACCTTCGGGACTGTACTTTTCACCGTCATTCGCGATAAGCAAACTTTTAAACCGTCCTAAAACATAAAGAAACCCATCTTTATCCAGGTAGCCCAAGTCACCTGTATGTAGCCATCCATCTTTTAAAGTTTCCCGTGTTGCGGCAGGATTTTTCCAATAACCTTTCATTACATTTTCGCCTTTTACGACAATTTCCCCTTTTTCGCCAACCGGGCATAGCTTATCATCTTCATCAAGGATTTTCAGTTCAAGGTTTTTTACAACTGCGCCTGAACTTCCCAGTTTATGTTTATCAGGCGTATTTGATGAAATGACCGGTGCAGCTTCGGTGAGTCCATAACCCTGGAACATCGGTATGCCAATGGCATAAAAAAACCGCTGCAATTCCATATCCAGTAAGGCACCGCCACCGATGAAAAACTTCATGCGGCCACCAAAATTTTCCCTGATTTTAGTAAAAAGAATTTTATCGTAAAGACTCAGAAGCAATTTCTTGAAAATATTCCGGTAGTGAATATCCCATGCATTACCATGGTATTTATACGAAAGTTGAAGTGCATTGTTAAAAAGCTTTTCGGTCGTTTTCCCTTTGGCTTTCACGCCTGATTCGATGTTCTTTTTAAAACTACGTGCCAGGGCAGGAACACTAAGTTGAAACACAGGTTTAATTTCTTTAATGTTTTTTGGAATGTTACGCAAGGTTTCCATCGGCGTTTTTCCCTGTTCCACAACAGCCAGGCTGGCCCCGTTTTTCATAATAACGTATAAACCAACAGTATGCGCAAATGAATGATCCCACGACAGTATGAGCAAGGTAGTGTACCATTCGGGAACTTTAAAAAGTGAGTCGGCCTGCTCAACATTTGCCGTATAATTTCGATGCGTAAGCATGATGCCTTTTGGGTCGGCAGTTGTACCCGAGGTATAACTGATGTTTGCCACGTCACCCTCTTTTACCGAAGTCCACCTTTTGTTTAGCTCTTTTATAAAACTGTCAGCTTTTTGCTGTCCTTCTGCTTTCAAATCACAATAAAAAATTTCCAAATCCCTTGGATTCTGAATCTTATCCAACAGAATGATATTTTTCAGGTTTGTTAAACCGGGAACTATATTTCTGATTTTATCAAGTTGCTTAGCGGATGTAATAATAAACTTACATTCAGCATGTTTGATGCGAAACAACAATTCTGAAGGTTCATTAATTTTAGTTGAAAGCGGAACTGAAATGGCACCGGTGTAAAGAACAGCCAGTTCGGCAATTAACCACTCACTTCTTCCCTCGGCAACCAATGCCACCCGGTCATCTTTTTTTATTCCATTGGCGATGAGTCCGATAGCAAAGGAATATACTTCATCCCTAACTTTCTTATAGCTGATTTCACGGTACTTTCCATCATGCTTTTCGTGGATAAAAGTATTGTCCCCGAATTGTTTTACGCTGCTTTCAAAAAGTTGTGGGATGGTGCGCATATTCGACCAATTTACAAAAAATTAAAAGCCCGCATGAAAATATGCGAGGCTTTTTGAAATATCGATTTGGAAATTGACTTACCGTTCTTCCTTTTTTGCCGCATCCAGCACAGCAACCATAATCATATCAACAATTTCCTTAACACTACTACCCATTCTTAAAACCTGAACAGGCTTGTTCATACCATTCAATATTGGGCCAATCCCTTCAGCCGATGACACCTCAACAACAAGCTTCTGGGCTATATTTGCTGCCTGAAGATTGGGGAAAATCAGCGTATTTGGTTTTTTCCCTTTTAATGTTGAGAAAGGAAAGTTTTCTTCGATCATCTCAGGATTCAGGGCAACATTGGCCTGCATTTCACCATCGATAACTACTTCGGGGTGATCGCGGTGCATAATATCTACAACTTCTCTTATCCTGTCGTTTGTTGCACTCATATTTGATCCGAAATTGGAATAGGAAAGCATGGCAATTCTTGGTTCTATTTTAAAGCGTCTCACTTCATCAACCGTTTCGAGAACAATATCCAACAGGTCTTCTGTATCTGGTTCCTCGTTCACGGCACAATCACTAAGGAAATATGGCCCTTCTTTGGTGTTGATGATGTACATGGCACTGACTGTCCGACAAGAATCCCGTTTACCAATTACCTGCAATGCTGAACGAATTGAGTCTGGGTAATTTCTGGTTAAGCCAAGCAAAACTGAATCAGCGTATCCGGTTTCAACCAGCATTGGGCCGAAATAATGCCGGTGCGTCATCATATCCAATGCTGCAATCTTCGTTACTCCATTTCGCTGATGTTTCTCAAAAAATATATCAGCAAACTTATGCCTCCTCGTTTTCTGATTATCGGCTTTGTTATCAATAATCTCGACACCATTCAGCTCCAGTTCATTTTCTTCAATAATTTTCCTGATGACATCTTCATTACCCAACAAAATCGGGGTAGCCAGTTTTTCGTTCCAGACAATCTCGGCGGCTTTCAGGACTTTATACCGCTGTGCATCAGCCAGCACCACACGTTTCGGAGCACGGATACATCCATTTCTCATTTGCATTTTGAGTTTGTTGCTGATGCCTAACCTTTTTTGTAATTCTTCGCGATAAGCACTCCAGTCCGTAATAGGTAACCTGGCAACACCAGTTTTAATTGCAGCCTTTGCTACTGCTGGAGCAACCCGTTCGATCAGTCGTGGATCAGTAGGTTTGGGAATTATGTATTCTTTTCCAAATTTCAGGTTTTGAATTTTAAAAGCGATATTGACTTCTTCAGGAACCGGTTCTTTTGCCAGTTCGGCAAGTGCATGTGAGGCCGCCAGCTTCATTTCTTCATTTATTTCGCTGGCCCTTACATCGAGTGCACCCCTGAAAATAAAAGGGAAACCCAATACATTGTTGATTTGGTTGGGATAATCTGACCTTCCTGTTGCCATGATTACATCATTCCTTGTTTCAACAGCAACATCATAAGCTATTTCAGGAGTGGGGTTTGCAAGTGCAAAAACAATTGGATTATCAGCCATCGAGAGCAGCATATCTTTTTTCATCACATCACCTACTGATAGACCAAGAAATACATCTGCACCTTTCACGGCATCAGCTAAAGTCCGAAGTGGTGTATCAACTGCAAACTTTCTTTTGCTTTCGTTCAGATCCGTTCTGTCTTTGCTAAGCACACCTTTACTGTCGAGCATGATAATATTTTCAAGGCGGGCACCCAACCTGAGATACAGGCTGGTACATGAAATAGAAGAAGCCCCCGCCCCGTTCACGACTATTTTAATGTCCTCGATCTTTTTACCGACAATTTCAAGTGCATTCAGCAAGCCGGCTGATGTGATAATGGCTGTGCCGTGCTGGTCATCGTGCATGATGGGGATATCGAGTTCATCTTTCAGGCGGGTTTCAATTTCAAAACATTCAGGCGCTTTGATATCTTCGAGGTTAATCCCACCAAAAGTTGGTGCAATGGCTTTGACTGTTTGAATGAATTTATCTGTATCGGTTTCATCGACTTCAATGTCAAATACATCAATGTCTGCAAAAATTTTGAAGAGCAGTCCTTTCCCTTCCATCACCGGTTTTCCAGCTTCCGGTCCAATGTTTCCCAAACCAAGTACCGCGGTGCCGTTTGAGATTACAGCCACTAAATTGCCTTTGGCCGTATATTTATACGCATCGTCTTTATTTTTTTCAATCGCGAGGCAGGGATCAGCCACACCGGGTGAATAGGCCAGCGAAAGATCCCGTTGGGTTGAATACGGTTTTGTAGGAACTACTTCTATCTTGCCGGGGCGTCCCAAAGCATGATAATTAAACGCATCTTTTCTGAATAATTTGTCCATGATTTACAGGTATTTTAACGTACAAAATTAGTACTTAAAGCAGGCCTGTTTATGTATTTTATCATATTTATTGTTAATTTATAAACAGTATAAAAAAGGAAGATAATCAACGCCTAGATTTGGCCTTACTCCAGGCACAAAATGCGCAAAACGAAAAAACTGCCTCCCAATAAAAAGAAAGGCAGTTTCCGTTTAAAATTTTATCTGTTATACAATGGTGGTTTATAATGCCGCAGAAAATTATAAACCTTACAATGGTCAATGCCGATATAGAAATAATGAAGCAAATTGAGTGTAGCGAAAATATGCGACATTTTATTTCATATTCGGTATTACAGGTTACGTGCTTCAATTCAATATTCAAAATTCATTATTCGATATTCTTTGGGGTCAGCACTACGGGTTTGTGGGTTTACGCAACATACAACCCGTAACTTGAAACAATATCAAGATGACAATTAAGACAACATTTGAAACTGATCCACGTAATTACGGGATTGGTTAGTTTTGCAAATTAAGAGCCTAATGTTCCATGAATGATCTCCATAAAACATCTGTGCTATCTCCAACCTGCTTAGCAAATTTCTGATACAATTCATCATCACCGGGTTGTCGGGTTGCTTCCCAGGGAGCCTCGGTGGCTTCTGCCGAAAAATGGGTGCCATCCGTAAGTTGGATGTTAACACGTGATGGGAGTTTGTCGGGAAATTGTTGATCGAACCTGGTATCAGGTATCAATTCAATACGATCGATCAATCGCCATAAATCCTGATTTACCAGGTTTAATTCTGAAAACCGGCGTGGAGTAACATCATTGTAAAGCAGGGCAGAAGCCAGGGTGTAAGGCAGGTGAAACTGCGCCTGTACGGTATTTTTAGGATACTTTGAAGAGATAAGCTTGATCGCCCTTTCAAAAATATGCACCTCAATTTTCGCAATATCCGAAACAGCCAGCTGATGTTTTTCTTTTAGTTGCAATACCAGCATGATTGCCGTGTGCAGCCAGCGACAGCATGCATAGGGTTTAAAGTAATTGGAATTGATCAGCCATTCTTTTCCAAGCCCGTCCAACAACTTATTGTATTCATAGTCATTGCTATATTCATCCACAATGAGATAGGGGCCGACAAATCCTTTTTGTGCCATCAGCGCACATTGCAAACCTGTTTGGGCTGCCCAGGGCACCCCCTCTTTCGCCATCGACCCGGTACTTACATCAGTCGATCCGCCGAGCATACCCGGTGATAAAATAGTGGCTAAACTTAAGGCGTGCATCCACTGGTCAATACTCAGTTTTAAAAGGTGGGCTGCTGTTGCTGTTGCCGCGATAGCACCCCAACGGCCGCTTGAATAAGTTGTAATTTTTTTTGGATCGCGGGCATAACTAAAACGTGTACCCGCTTCGTATCCAACAATTACCGCGTTGATAATTTCCTGATAGGATTTCCCCAAATGTTCCCCAAGAACCACCGCAACAGGAACAACCAGGCTTGCCGGATGTCCGACAGCTTTGCGGTGTCCTTCATCAAAATCTGTTGAACTCACTGCGAGTGCATTGTAAAAAACAGCGCCTGATAATGTGGAGGTTTTATTTGTTCCCCAAATTTTATGGCTTCCTGTACCATAAATCTGCGAATTGCTTTGAAGTGCTTTTTCGAAGGCAGCAGTTTTGGCGCCGCTGTACGCCACACCATAACAATCAGCGATAACTCTTTTCGCCTGGTGAACAACAGCATCATCGAAATGTTCGGTTTCGTAAATGGTTTTTACGAACTGGTAGAGAACCGGTGCTTTTTGGTCCACTGGAGATTTTTATTCTTTGTCGTTTTTATTAAGCAGATATGTTTTTCTGCCAGCATAAGCAGCTCCCAGTGAAAAGAGGATAAATATTCCTTCGCCGATGGGGGCGTTACCGCCAAGTTCTTCTCCTCCTTCACTATTTGGGTCACCTG
>JAUXBM010000175.1 GCA_030619415.1 Chlorobiota bacterium | reverse complement strand
TTTGTGAAAACCTTTGAGTTTCAGTTTATCTTGTTCAATTTCACCGGAAACATAAGTCAATACCCGAACCACATACCTGGCAATAACTACTATTATCAAGATAAAGAAAAGGTTGGGGAGAAAATTCCACAAACCGTTTACGATATACATGACCGGGTCTGTAATATAGCTGTAGAACTCTTCAACTATACCTTTTGTCCAGGGTAAAAAACTAAAAAGCAATGGGAGATATAAAAAGAGAATCAGAATGATCAGCGCATACTTTACGATCCGGGAAACGAAAATAAAGAAGTAATCAGGCCCTCTTGGGGCAAGGTATTTAAAGATACTTCTACGTTTTCGTTTAAGGCCTTTCTCATAGTTTACCAGCTTTTTATTGACCCATCTGAATAAGCGATTGATCAAAAAGATGATGAGGAATAAGCCTGTTAGAGTAAGCAAAGTGTACCCAATCCTTATGAGCCATTCTACCAAAGATTTTTTTTCAATACTATTAATGAAAGCACTTTTTATTTTGTTTTCATACAACATTGCTGCTTCCTGCCTCGTAAGATTAAAAAAAGCCGCCTCTTCGTCATTAACGCTTAGGATCATTTTGTCCTTGTATCGAACAACTGAATAGTTTGTTAACTCAACGATGTTAAATGAATCCTCAACATAATATAATTCATCTCCGATAGCTTCCAGGCGTTCATTGATCGTTTTTGCACGGTCAGCCGGAGTGTAAGAACCAAAACTTGCTGTAATCGAGAAAAGCGTGTCACCATCAAAAATGACGAATGCTTCTGGTGCATTCGTATTATTTGCATTGGATGGAGCAGATATAGAATCACTATCCTGGGAAGATAAAACAGTGGGAATCAAGAATAGTATAATCAGAAAAAGATTAAAGTATCGATGCATACATTTGGGAGTTTGGTAAAGAAAAGTAAATATAGGCTATAATTTTTATATGGCTCCCCGGTCAACTACAATAATGTTTGCCGGGAATATCATACCGGAAACTGTTTTCCGAAGATATTTATTTTATAACTTGCTCCAATTATCATAATCAGCAAACTATCAATCTAAACAAAAGCAAGAAAATATGGGCATTAAACGGAGAACATTCATTAAAAATACAGCCATCGCGGGAGCAGGTTTAGCCATTCTACCCGGCCTGTCATTCGCCGGTGGAAAAAAAGAATCAAAACTTAGAATGGGTTTTATTGGTGTTGGTTTAAGAGGAACCTGGCATCTTGAAAATACATTAAAACGTGATGATGTCGAAGTAACTGCAATTTGTGATATTGATCCAAAACGGATCGAAATCTGCAAAAAGAAAATAGCTGAAGCCGGCCAGTACGTTGAGGATATTTTTGGAAAAGATGATTATGATTACCGAAACCTGCTGGAATTAGAGAAAGTAGATGCCGTCATCATTTCCACACCCTGGCTATGGCATACCATCATGAGTGTGGATGCAATGAAGGCCGGCAAATATACCGGTGTAGAGGTTTCAGCGGCTACTTCACTTGAGGAGTGTTGGGACCTTGTGAATACCCATGAAGAAACCGGTTCACACCTGATGATCTTAGAAAATGTGAATTACCGTAGAGATGTGATGGCTGTGTTAAATATGGTAAGACAAAATGTGTTTGGCGAATTGATCCATTTCCGTTGTGGCTACCAACATGATCTGAGGGCGGTGAAATTCAACAACGGCAATCAACCTCATGGCAGAGGCGTTGAATTTGGCGAAAAAGCAACCAGCGAAGCACAATGGAGGACATTGCATAGCTTAAAAAGAAATGCCGACCTCTACCCTACTCATGGGGTTGGCCCAATTGCAGTTTATGATAATATCAACAGGGGAAATCGTTTTATGTCACTTACATCGCATTCGACTAAATCACGAGGACTGCATAATTATATCGTGGAAAAGGCCGGAGAGGATCATCCTAATGCCATGCTGAAATGGAAATTAGGTGATGTTGTGACAACGACTATCGAGACTGCAACCGGTGAAACAATCATCATTACCCACGACACCAATCTGCCCCGCCCCTATTCGCTTGGATTCAGGGTACAGGGAACGAAAGGCCTATGGGAAGTTGATGGAAACCGTATTTATGTTGAAGGCATTTCAAAACCACACCATTGGGACGATGCTTCGGAATGGCTGGAGAAGTTTGATCATCCGTTATGGAAAAAATTTGGTAATGATGCAGAAGGTGCCGGACATGGAGGCATGGACTTTTTCGTGCTTAATGCCTTTATTGAATCTGCGAAACAAAATATTGCACCCCCGTTAGATGCTTATGATGCTGCTGCCTGGAGTGCTATAACACCACTTTCAGAATTATCGATTGCCAACAATGGAGAGCCCCAGGATTTTCCGGACTTTACAAGAGCGCAGTGGATAAAGAGAAAACCTTATGATTGGATGAAGGATACATTTTAGGAATGGGCAGATAGAAGACGGAAGTCGGGAGTCGGAAGTCGGGAGTCGGGAGTCGGAAGTTAGAAGTTAGAAGCCTGAAGTTAATCTGTAAATTTTAAGTTTTTGTTTTATTAAACCGTAAACTGTCCTTTCATGGTAACGAAGTAGCCAGTTTGTTTGACAATGAAGTAAATGAAAATAAAGAATACAAACTTGATTTCGCTACATCCCATTTAAAAGAAGGCATTTATTTATCTTACCTTCTGATAGACGGAAAAATCTTAGGAGTATAGAGAATGATACTGTTGAAATTGATCTTCATCACTTTTTTAGATCTCAAAGGCTACTCTTCATAAAATATGGGGTAGCCTTTCTTTCTCTAAGCAGTCTTTGTTAAATAACTGTTAAACTGAATAAATCGGTTGACGGATCCTATCCATTTTATTACATTCGCTCCAATCCTTTAACCCGGATTCTTATTAATTAACCAAACCTAACCTTAAAAGTTAACCGTAAAATGATTGGCAGCAAAGCCTGTCGGTCGTATTTGCCGGCTTAATGAAAGATTTGCATAGAAAGAATAAAGTTGGCTTATACCAATTGTGGTTTATAATGCCTCAGAAAATTATAAACCTTACAATGGTAAATGCCGATATAGAAATAAAGGAGCAAATTGAGTGTAGCGAAAATATGCGACATTTCATTTCATATTCGGTATTATCCGGCAGTTGCCGGATGTATTAACCAGAAATGATATCAAATCATATATCAACTTTTATTTATTCACTAAAAACAACAAAATGCAAACATTTACCCTAAATCCATCCGGTTTATCTGGATGGTTAAAACGTGGTTTACTCGTTTTACTAAAAAACAACAATCTCAGAACTCTAATGCTATTCCTGATTAGCGGCTTTTTGATAAGCTCAATAAGCCAGGCACAAACAACCGGGTTGAAAAAAGGTTACAGCAAAGCAGATTATATTGCAGCACAGCAGATAGAGAAGGAAAAAAAAGTTGTCCTTCCGGATGTGATCGATGAGAAGTGTGGATTTATCTATGTTGAAGAAATGCTCAAACAAAAGTACCCAAACAGGCAGACTACAGAGCAATTTGAGCAGTGGATGCAGCAACGGATTGCCACAGGTGAATTTGATGCCTCAAGGGCCATTACATCAATTCCTGTTGTCGTTCATGTCATTCACAATGGTGAGCCAATAGGTACGGGCGCAAATATTTCAGATGCGCAAATACTTTCTCAACTTGTTGTTCTGACTGATGATTTTCGTCGCATGAATGCTGATGCAGGAAATACACCGGCAGATTTTTTACCGGTTGCTGCTGATGGTGAACTTGAATTCTGCCTGGCAACGGTAACCCCTGATGGAACGACGGGACCTACTGCAGGTATCAATCGCTACAACGGAGGCCAGTCCTCCTACTCGATTTCAGATTTGGAAAATACGATAAAACCGGCAACAGCATGGCATCCCGAATATTATTTTAATATTTGGGTGGCTCCCCTGCAGGGCGGGCTTTTGGGATATGCACAATTTCCCAGCGCTTCAACTTTGCCGGGAATGCCAGTTGACGGAGGCCCTGATTACACTGACGGAATTGTTGTAAGGGATTTTGCTTTTGGCACCACAGGTAGTGCATCCGCTCCTTTTGACCTTGGCCGAACAGCCACCCACGAAGCGGGTCATTTCTTTGGCCTGCGTCATAATGGTGGCGACGGCGGCTGTGGAGCTGATGATTTCGTTACAGATACACCAACACAAATTGGCCAGAACAATAATTTTGAATCAGATTGCAGCTATCCGGATGATAATGATTGTATTGATGTCCCGGTTGACTTTCCTGATATGTTTATGAACTACATGGATTACAGTGATGATGCTTGCATGAACCTTTTCACATTGGGTCAGAAAACACGTTTTGATGTAGTACTTGCAAACAGTCCACGCCGTAGTTATGAACTCTCACAGGTATGCAATGGTGTACAGGCC
>JAUXBM010000042.1 GCA_030619415.1 Chlorobiota bacterium | reverse complement strand
TTTTTGAACCCAAAACCGTGTTAGCATAATTAAGAAAAAGAGTATGAAAAGAAAAAATCTACCCTTGAGCTTGTTTTTGATTCTCATTGCATTAACAGGAATAATTACTGTATTTTCATTGAATAAAGATGCTTCGGAGTACACTCCCCGTGAGTCTGCACAGCAGTTATATGAACCGGCTGGTAAACCTGCTGGAGCTTTTCTGGCAAAAATTAAGAATAACCAACACACAGGACTTATTAACCCCGCCGATCTGAAAAGGGTTCAGGGAGAATTGGAAACGATAAAAAGTTCCAGGGCTTTTAATATGATGTGGAAACAATTGGGGCCGGATAATTTTGGCGGAAGAACCAGGGCAATTCTTGCTGACAACAAAAGTACCGCTGTATATGCAGCCGGAGTATCAGGTGGTATATGGAAGTCAGTAAATGGTGGTATTACCTGGGCAAAGGTTAATGCAGACTTTGATAACCTATTCGTTTCCAGTTTTACGCAAACATCCAATGGTGATATTTATGCGGGAACAGGTGAAAGCTTTGATGCGGAAACTGTATCAGGGCTTGACCAAATGGGTTATTCAAGTGGATTTATGGGAACCGGTATCTATAAATCTTCTGATGGGGAATCGTTTAGTTTGCTTGCTTCAACAAAACCAACATTTAATGATATTACCAGCGATTGGGCATTTGTAAATGAATTGGCAACAGATCCTGGTACCGGCAGGATTTATGCTGCAACAAACACCGGTTTGAAATATTCGAATGATGCGGGTGGTACATGGACTACAGCCAAGGATAACGAAGGAAACGAACTCAGCCTTAATTCATTTGATGTTCAGGTTGGTTCTGATGGAAACGTTGTGACCTGCGTTGATAACAAAGCTTATATTTCTGTCTCCGGAAATCCCAACAGCTTTGTTTTTAAATCTTCAGGTGATTCGGTAAGCCTTCCGGATGGAAACGTATCGAGGATTGAATTCGCTATTGCGCCTTCAGATGCGTCCGTTATTTATGCGAGTGTTGTTAACTCCCTGGGTTCAGTAAATAATATTTACCGTTCTGATAATAAAGGCGAAACCTGGAGAATTGTTATGCCCGGAACACAATCCATTAATGTATTTGACGGACAGGGGGTTTATAACAATGCACTTGCAGTTTATCCTGACGATCCTGACAAAGTCCTTTTGGGTGGAATTGACCTCTGGTTGGGACAAAAATTACAAGAAGATGGATATTTTGACTGGTCAACCAGGTCAGAAAGTTTTACATTCCCGTTGATACCTTCATACCTTCATGCAGACCATCATGTATATGAATTTTTACCCGGTAGTAACAATACATTTTTTATTGGAACAGACGGAGGAGTATCAATAGGAACGATAGCCTCTGATGGAAATGTGTATCAGTCAGGAAATAGAAATTATTTCACAACGCAATTTTATGCAGCTGGTCCTTCCGGTTTAAAAAACCACATAATTGGAGGTGCGCAAGACAATGGTACAATAAAAATTACCGGGCAAGGAAATACAGAACAACAAGGAGAACAAATTTTAGGTGGAGATGGAGGACCTTGTGTGATTTCGCTGATTGATCCCAATGTTATTGTTATAACCGGTACTGCCGGAACAATTTTGAGGTCGGATGATGGTGGAATAAATTATTCAAACCCAGCTCAGTTTCCTGGAAACGTTGGAAATCCGCAAGCGTTTAGAACACCAGTGGTTCTAATGGAGAATTTTAATAACATAAACAGTTTGGATAGTGTGACGTATTATGTCAGGGAAACGATTCCTGGAGGTGCTCAAATTACAGTTAGAAGTGAAAATAGTGGACAACCTTTTTATTACACAACTCCTGAGGGTACTACCCTTTACGCTGGTGATTCAATCAGGGTGCAAGATATAGTTACGTCATTCCTGTTCATTGGGGTTTCTAATCATATGTGGCTTACTACTGAATTGCATCAGTTTGCTAAAGCTGTAGAGTGGTTCAATGTTTCCAATAGCGATTTCGGAGGAGTATCGGGTACTCCTTATAGTTTAGGTATTTCTGCTGATGGAAATCATTTATTTGTCGGAACACTAGACGGGAAACTTTTCAGAGTGTCAAACCTGGCTTTCGCTCAACGTTACGAGCTTGCAGATGTGAACAGCCCTGGTTGTATTGTGGCATCTGAGCAAATTGAATTATTGATTCCCGGCACTGATGAAGAAATATCTCAGGTAGTAACATCAATATCAGTCGATCCGCAAGATCCGAATAACATCATAGTAACATTGGGTAATTATGGTAATGACCATTATGTATTGCTTTCGGAAAATGCACTGGATAAAAGTCCAACATTTATTTCAGCACAAGGAAACCTTCCGCATATGCCGGTTTACTCTTCAGTTATTGAGATGACGGATCAAAACCTTGCGATATTGGGAACTGAACATGGGATATTTGCAACTGAAAATATCCATGCCGGCCCACCTGACTGGGTGGAGCAAGGCAACGAAATGGGAAGCGTTCCTGTATTTGATCTAAAACAGCAAATTGTTTCACAACCTCAAATTACACTTGCACTTCAAAATGGTCCTGAAATTATCTACATCACTTATCCCGGAACCCACAACTGGGGAAGTATTTATGCAGCAACTTATGGGAGAGGACTTTTCATAAATGATGATTTTTATATGGTAGATATGGAAGAAATTGCTGCTACTGATAAAGAAAAGGGGAAAATTAAATTGTATCCAAATCCAGTAGTTTCGGTGGCTAATATTGAGTTTTCTTCTGAGCTTAGCATAAATACAGAAATTAAAATTTTTGATCTAAGTGGAAGATTAATTAAGTTACAGTCCGCAATAGTTCGTAAAGGACCAAATAGAATTGCCATAGCGGTGGACGATCTCAAACAAGGCACTTACATTTTGTCGGTTGTTATTGGGCCTGAAGTTTATACGCAAAAATTCATTGTTAATTAGACCATATAAATTGAAAAAATCAACGGATATGAGAAAAATTTATTCATTCATCACATTGCTTATCTTGTTGTTATCCGTCTCGTTAAGCGGACAAGACAGAATTTATGCGCCTGAGTTAAGGGCACCCGAAGATGGGCAAACCAACCAATATCCGAACGTATTGTTAGATTGGGATGCGGTAACGGGTCAAACAAATGATATAACCTACGAAGTTCAGGTTGCCACAAAAATGGACTTTTCAGATGCAATTACTTTAGACAGAACAAGGCTGACTGCAATCCAAACAGAGGATCTTCCTTTTGGTCAGAAGTTTTATTGGCGCGTAATGGCATTTGATGCAGCCGAACCATCAGAATGGTCGGAAACCTGGGGATTTCAGATAGCAGTCACAGTTAATATGTCGTCTCCTAATGACGGGACTATGGTATATGCTGATCCTGAAATTGAATGGGATTCGATCGATGGCCTGACGAAGTATCAAATGCAAGTTGATACTGTATATGACTGGAGTACAGAAACTACAGGCAGCAGCGATAATGTGTCAGGCACGTTTGTAATCAGCAAAACAAATATGTGGTCTGTTGGGGCCAAAGGAACAATATTGCACTTTGATGGCACTGATTGGATGACCAGTGAATCAGGTGTGAGTAAGGATTTAAACAGCATTTATTTTATTGATGAAATGAATGGTTATGCCGTTGGTGAAGATGGTACCGTATTGCATTACAATGGATCATCATGGGAAACAGTTGATGCCGGAACCAGCGAAGAATTATTTGGTGTATCATTTGCTGATGCCAATACAGGATGGGCTGTTGGTGCAAGTGGGGTAATCGTAAAATATAATAGTGGCTCCTGGAGCGCCGAAACATCTGATATAACCAGTGACCTTTACGGAGTATATGCACTTTCCACAGATAACGTATGGGTATGTGGTAAAAGTAAAATAATTGCACATTATAATGGTTCGGCCTGGAGCAGTTCAGAAGTGGGTACTAAAGATCATTTTTCAGTTTGGTTTGTTGATGCAAACAATGGATGGGTAGTTGGAAAAACCGGGGAGATATTGTACTTCAATGGAAACGACTGGGTAGCGCAAATTTCTGGAACAAACAGGGATCTGTATGGTGTTAGCTTAACCGGGAGCGAAGGATATGCCGTTGGTAAAACAGGAACCATGCTCTATTACAATGGCGCCTGGACCGCATCAGCATCGGGAACGAAGAATGCCATGAATGGAATCTGGTTGGCAAATGGAACAGGGCTTGCCGGTGGAGATAAAGGCGATATGCTTGCCGAGACAGGGGAAGGATTTAGCAGCCCTTATGTGCATACAATCAATGTACCGGGTGATTCAGCTTCCTGGGAGCTTCATGACTTGCTGTATGGAAGCATTATTTATTATAGAATGCGGGCCATACACTCATCTGACACATCAGCATGGTCTGGTGCAAAATCGATGGAAACATATGCTGCGCCCGAACTCAAGACACCAAAGAATAATTCGGGTAACACTGATTTATTATTATTGTTTAAATGGGACGAGTATCCTGGTTCCAATGATTATTATTTTGAAATTGATGATGATGAAAGTCTTCCTGAACCGTTTATGATCGTGTCAGATTCTATATCAGCCAATTTTACAATGAAAAAGTTTGGGGCTGATTATTATTGGAGGGTCAGGGCTTCTCATGCACTTGATATTTCAGAGTGGTCAGAAGTATGGAGTTTAACAACTGCAAATACCGTAGAATTGATTAGCCCTGCTGATCAGGCAACAGACATTACCACCTGTCCAAGATATATCTGGGAAATAATTGAGGGTGTTCCTGAATATGAAATAATGATATCAACTGATGAAGGTTTTCCCGATTCTAAGAGTCAAATAGTTGAAACCCCATTTTTCCAGTGTAATGAACCCCTGGATAAAAAAACAATGTACTACTGGAAAGTTAAAGCGATAACCAGCATCGACTCTTCGGACTGGAGTGAAACCAGAAGCTTTGAAACTGAAGGATTCACGGCCATTGAAGATGAGTTCACAAAAAATTCGATAGACATTTATCCAAACCCAGCCACTAATGATGTGTCCATTTCAATATATAGTTTCGTGAATGATGTTTACCAGCTAAATATTGTTGATATTACAGGGAAGCTTGTTTATGAAAAGGAAATGGCGTGTAATAGAGGAGACAATAAACTGGAATTAAGCCTGAGCGATTTCCAGAAAGGCATGTACTTTGTGAGCATCAGAAAGAAAGAAAAAGTAGTCACAAAAAAATTAATTATAAGATAAAGATCACGAACTGATCAAGAGAAAGGAGCCTGAAATGGCTCCTTTTTTTTTGGCTAATATTTATTAAATCGTTTACCAAACGCGAAAGAAAGATAGACGCTTGGGAAGAAGATCTGTTGTGGATTATTATACATTACGGATATGCCGGTTGGCAAAACATCAAGTTGAGCACCTGCTTCCAGTGCCTGGATTTTTTCGTGTTTTTTTCCAAACTCAAAATTCAGACCGATTTTTCCGTACAATCCCGGATGCAACGCAATCTCACCAAAGCCTTTAGTAAACGGGGCACGTCCGTAGATATAATCCCATGTTTGATTATCGAGAGAAAACTGTTCTGTTCTAATTTCTCTGTACCAGATATTCCCGGGGCCTTCATGCAGGTAAGCAGTATAAAGATAGTATGGCTTTGCTATGCCCACTGTAATACCGCCCCCATAAAGAAGTCGTAATTCAACACCACCCCAATAGGGCTTCCGGTTTAACAGCCGTTTCCATGAAAACCCTCCACGCAAGAAGAAAACTTCGTTTTCTTTTCCATAAATATATCTCCTGGCATTTGGGTCAATTGGGTTATGTACCCTTACCTGTTTATACGAGCGCATCGAAACAAATGAAAACTCTAAAATCCTGGATTTGAAATAGGTGATTCTTTTCCCAGTCCGAAATTGAACGCCTAGTCCATGGCTGTGTGCAATTACCCCAAAACTTCTGAGACGATTGTAAAGAATCTGGTATTCACTGGTATCATAATCTTCTGTATCGAATTGTGCAAAGGAGGTTAATGTGCCCACACACAATGCTATCAATAGCGATATTTGTCTAACCAGTTTCATTATTAAGGTAGGAAAATCGGGCTAAAATGCCAAAATAAAATACTCCGCCATTAAGGCAGGCAAGCAATTAATACTTGACCT
Organism: Chlorobiota bacterium; assembly: GCA_030619415.1. Lineage (GTDB taxonomy): Bacteria > Bacteroidota > Bacteroidia > Bacteroidales > F082 > JAADID01. The sequence continues at coordinate 3,696 of JAUXBM010000042.1, read as the reverse complement.
CTTTCTGGTATTTATGAGTCTCACCGTAAGCAGCACAGCTGCTGGTTGTCCGACAGGAAGTTGCAAATATTGCTAGTAATAATACCACAGAAACCAATATCAATAATTTTTTCATAACTTTACCTTATCAAGCTCTATTCACCACAAAGAAAAACAGATTTTACCATAATAACAAGAATTTCCGCTATTTATTATCAAAATAAGTGCCAAAATTTAACCCATGTCGAATACCCCTCCACAAATTGAAGAAAGTTGGCTTGAAACTTTGCGTGATGAATTTGAATCATCATATTTTTCTGATTTGAAGAATTTCCTGAAGGAGGAGAAGAAAAACTACCGGATTTTCCCGCCGGGGCCGCAAATATTTTCTGCCTTTAACCTGACACCATTAACCGCTGTAAAAGTCGTAATCATCGGACAGGATCCGTATCATGGAAATGGCCAGGCGCATGGTTTGTGCTTCTCGGTGAAAGAAGGGATTGCAGTACCCCCATCGCTTAAAAATATTTATAAAGAGCTACATTCTGACTTGAACATCCCCATTTCAAATTCTGGAAACTTAGAGAAGTGGGCCACGCAAGGGGTTTTATTATTAAATGCTACCCTGACTGTTAGAGAAGGGGAGGCCGGATCACATCAGGGAAAAGGCTGGGAAGTTTTTACTGATCAGGTGATAAGGACAGTTTCTGATTTAAGAGCGGGCGTTGTATTTCTTTTATGGGGAAAATATGCACAGGATAAACAAGAACTAATCGATGAACAAAAGCATTTCATTTTAAAAGCGCCGCATCCTTCACCTTTCTCGGCAAACAGAGGTTTTTTTGGTTGCCATCATTTTTCGGATGTGAATAATATATTGCTTGAAAACGGCTTGGGATCAATTGACTGGAATCCGTCTGATTAATGAGGGGCTTTTTGGTCGTTTTTTTTACCTTTGTTCCTTTCATTCCAAAAACCAAATTTCATAATGCAAAAATTTACAGTAATGTTATTGGCTGTTGTCTTTTCAACAGCCTCTTTTGCTGGTGGCTACCAGGTTCGCCTCCAAGGAAACAAACAAACCGGAATAGGACTGATCGGAACCCCTCTGGCCTACGGTTCCAGTTCTATTTTTTACAATCCTGGTTCTCTCTCCTTTATGGAGAAAAACTGGCATTTTGAAGTAGGAGCAAATGCGGTGCTTGCTACTGTTGCTTTTCAGAAATCTGAAAGTAATTACCAGGCTGAGACTAATAATAAAACAGGTACACCATTCGATTTTTATTTTGCTGCCAGGGTAAATAAATTGATTACACTTGGTGTTGGTGTGTACACTCCCTATGGAAGTTCGGCTACCTGGGAAAGCGATTGGGCAGGTAATTTGCTTATCCAGGAAATTGCACTTCAGGCCTTTTACATTCAGCCAACAATTTCGTTCAATATCAAAGATGTAGTGGGTATAGGTGTTGGTTTTGTATATGCCTATGGAACATTTGAACTCAGCAAGGGACTGAATTACAGTGGTGGCTCTTCAGCCAGACTTGAGGGTACATCGAGTAATATTGGCTTCAATGTGGGCCTGTTTATTAAAGCTGGCGACAAAGTTACTGTTGGTGTCGATTACCGGTCAGAGATAATTTTGAAAGTGACAGATGGAGATGCAAAATTTAATGTTCCTTCCTCACTTCAATCGCTGATTCCAGTAGAAAATAAATTTGAGGCAGAATTACCCCTGCCTTCCAATCTTGATTTTGGGATATCAGTAAAAGCGTCAGACAGGGTATTGATTGCTGTTGAAATGAATTGGATTCACTGGAGCGTTTACGATACGCTAAGTTTTACCTTCAAAGAGGCCGGCGATTTGCTCGACTCTGATAATCCAAGGAAATACAAAGATTCATTTATACCCCGTATAGGAGTTGAATGGGCTATATCTGAAAAGGTCGTGTTCAGAGGAGGAATGTATTACGATCCTACACCTACTAACGAAGATTACTTCTCTCCCGAAACTGCTAGTTTGAATACATTCGCTTATACACTTGGTTTGTCGTATGAACCGGTTGAAGGTTTGAGCCTCGATTTTTCATGGGCCAATTTGTTCGGACAAAAGGAAACGAAAAATTATTCGCCTGATAATTTCGGTGGTACCTACCAAACAATTACTTATATCCCCGGGCTTGGAATAAGCTATACATTTTAATCCTTAACCTAAATTGAAAATGAAAATTAAATCAATAATATATATTTCTTCGCTGGCTCTCCTGTTTTCGTGTAAGCCTGTTGTAGATGATTTTACACCGAGTAATGGAACTGCTGATTTTTCGAAATATGTTGCCGTAGGAAACTCGTTAACCGCGGGTTATGCTGATCGGGCATTGTACAAATCAGGACAAAATTATGGATGGGCAAACATACTGGGAACGCAATTAAATGAAGTTGGTAGCGGCGATTTTGTACAGCCTGTTATTGAAAGCGAGCAAGGGGTACTCCCCGGAAAGCTGGTTATTGGCTATCCTGTTGACTGTTTGGGAAATGTGTCATTAGGCCCTGTCCCTGCCAACGATGGTGAACTTGACTCATGGATGAATCATATTGATTATCCGGTAAACAATGTTGGTGTTCCAGGTGCAAAAGTTGGACACTTATTATTCTCCGGTTATGGCAACCCTGCAAACCTTCCTGCAGGACTGGCGAACCCCTATTTCGTAAAATTTGCAAGTACACCTGACATTACTGTTTTGGAGCAAGCTTTATCGATGCAGCCTACATTCATTTCATTGTGGATAGGAAATAATGATGTATTGGGTTATGCTACATCAGGTGGTGCCGGAACAGACATAACACCCATTAGGGATTTTAGAGTACAATTTAATTACCTGGCGCAAAATTTGTTTGCCGGAGGAAGCAATGGTGTATTGGCCAATATACCGGATATCGCGAGTGCAGCCTTTTTTACGACGGTGCCTTATAACGCTATCGTATTAAGCGATCAAGCACTCGTTGATCAGCTCAATGAAGCTTATGGAGTTTACAATGCCGCGATGGAATCCATGAGCTTACCTTACCGGATTAACTGGAAGTTGGGAGCCAATCCAATGGTAATTGCTGACAAAGATATGGGAATACCCATTCCTCAATTAAATATCAGGCAGATTGAAAGCAGCGAACTTGTGCTGTTGAGCATTCCACAGGATTCATTGAAATGTGCATTTTGGGGTACTCAATTTCCGGTGGCCGATCAGTATGTTTTAACTGAAGATGAACTGGCAAAAGTAAATGCAGCAGTGAAATCATTTAACGATGTGATTAAGCAAACTGCCGGGGCTTACGACCTGTCATTTGTTGACTTCAATGCCATTATGAATGAAATGAGCAAAAATGGACTGGTGTTTGACGGCGTTGGTTTCTCTTCTGTCTTTGTTACAGGTAACCTGTTCTCGCTTGATGGTATTCACCTGACTCCACAGGGGAACGCCCTTGTTGCCAATTATTTTATTGATGCAATCAATGATAAGTACGGAGCCAATATACCAAAGGTAAACATTACAGATTATCCACCGATATTATTGCCGTAACAAGATTGGTTATAAAAACACAAAGGCAGGGTTGATTTAGCCCTGCCTTTTGTATTTTAACGAATTAAAAATGAATATTAGATTAATATGCCATATTTGCGTATTTCATTTAAGAAGCCTGATTTGTCTTCCTTTTCATCAA
>JAUXBM010000140.1 GCA_030619415.1 Chlorobiota bacterium | reverse complement strand
TATCGTGCCAAAGTGAAAGTCTCGTTTAAATTTGAAGACCCTTTAACTGCCTGATAAAACACGTTTCCGGAAGCAGAAATTAGTCTTTTCCAGAACCCATTAGTTTGCTGACCTCTTCTAACAAGGATTTGGTTCTCTTCAATGTATTGATTACATCAAGGTTTTCGATTGACTCTTCATTTTTCCTTTTTTTCAGATAGTCCTTTGCACCATGGATGGTCATCCCTTTTTCTTTTACAAGATGGTGGATTATTTCAAAATGGTCAACATCTTTCCTTGTAAAAAGGCGGGTACCTTTTGCGCTTTTCTTCGGTTTGATGAATTCAAATTCCTGCTCCCAATAACGAATAAGAGAAGTGTTAACATTAAAGCGGGTGGCTACTTCACCAATTTTATAATAGATTTTATCGGACATAGCTTCAGTCCTTAGTCGAGTGACTGGTTTGGTAATTTGCTTAAATCGAGCAATTTTTCGTATTCAGCCGGTGTAAGATCATTGAAAAAATAATAAATAGGATTCACCTTCCGGTTGTTTTTTCTCACCTCGTAATGTAAATGAGGTGCAGTAGATTTACCAGTATTGCCAACGGTTCCAATTAATTGACCTCTTTTTACAAGGTCTCCTTTTTTTACGCTGATGTCTTTTAAATGGGCATAAAAAGTAACATATCCATAGCCGTGGTCAATTTCAATCTGGTTTCCATAGCTGGTTCTCGACCGCTTGGCTTTGCTGACTTTACCCTGGCCGGATGCATAGATTGGTGTTCCCTGTGGCGCTGAAAAATCAACACCATAATGAAATTTTTTCACTTTATAAATAGGATCGGGACGGTAACCGTAAAATGATGAAAGTCTTTTTAAATCTTCATTATGAACGGGTTGAATGGCCGGGATGCTGGCAAGCATCTGTTCCTTGTTTCGGGCCATTTCATACACTTCATCAAAAGATTTTGATTGGACATAAATCTGGCTTGCCAACTGATCAAGCCGTTTTGAGGTAAAAATTATAAGTTCCGAATTGTTATAACCTTCCAGTTTTGCATAGCGATCTACGCCACCGTATCCTGCCTGCCTGACGGATTTTGGGATCGGTTCCGCTTCAAAGATCACCCTGTAAATATTGTCATCTTTTTCGGCGATTTCGTCAAGAAGATTTTGCATTTGTTCAAGCCGGTCGTTCATTATCTGCACTTGTAATTCGTATTGGGCAATCTCACGATTCTGCAAGCGTTCTTTAGGGGATCCCATGAAAGTATAGGACAGAAAGATCAAGACAATTGAAAAAGCCATCGCTGATATCAGAAATAGAAAAGATTTGAAAATCTTCTGACCTGCCGTGCGTTTGAGCTCTTCGTACGCGAGCGTCTTGGTATTGAATGTGTACCTGGTCTTTGCCATATTTGTAAAGATCGGGAGGCAAAAGTAATTAAATCCCTAAATTTGCACTCTTAAAAATTGTAAAAATATCAATTCCAGCATCTTAACAAACTGTAAATGAATTCGTCAGACATAAGAAAATCATTTCTCGGGTTTTTTAAAAACAAACAACATAAAATTGTTCCATCGGCTCCTATGGTTGTAAAGGATGATCCTACCTTAATGTTTACCAATGCCGGGATGAACCAGTTCAAGGATATGTTTCTCGGCAATGCGCCTGTTACCAATCATCGTATTGCAGACACTCAGAAATGTCTTCGTGTTTCAGGTAAACACAATGACCTGGAAGAAGTTGGACACGATACTTATCACCATACGATGTTCGAGATGCTGGGCAACTGGTCATTTGGTGACTATTTTAAAAAGGAAGCCATTGATTGGGCATGGGAACTGTTTACAGAAGTATTCAAAATCGACAAAAGAAATTTATACGTATCGGTTTTCGAGGGCGATGCCCCAGATGGATTAAACCCGGATAACGAAGCTTACGATTTATGGAAAAATCATTTACCCGAATCACAGATACTTTGGGGCTCAAAAAAAGATAATTTTTGGGAAATGGGCGATACAGGTCCATGTGGTCCGTGTTCGGAGGTTCACGTCGACATAAGGTCGGACGAAGAGAAACAGAAAGTGCCAGGTGCAGAACTCGTTAATAAGGATCATCCAGAAGTAATTGAAATCTGGAACCTGGTTTTCATAGAATTCAACCGGCTTAAAGACAGCAGCCTGAAACAACTGGATTCAAAACATGTAGACACCGGAATGGGTTTTGAGCGTCTGGTGATGGTTTTGCAGGGGGTAAAATCAAATTATGATACTGATATTTTTATTCCCATCATTAACGAGATTGCAAAAATGGCCGGTGTCAGTTATAAATCTGACAATGAAAAAGACGTTGCCATGCGCGTTGTGGCTGATCACCTGAGGGCGGTTGCATTTTCTATTGCTGATGGTCAACTACCATCGAATACCGGAGCTGGCTACGTCATCAGAAGGATTTTACGAAGGGCTGTGCGTTATGGGTTTACTTTCCTGGGTTTTGATCAGCCATTTATTTATAAGCTTGTTCCAATTCTGGTAAATCAGATGGAAGACCCTTTCCCTGAATTGAGGTTGCAACACGATCTGATTTTCCAGGTGATAAAAAAAGAAGAAGCTGCTTTCCTGCGAACCTTGTCGCATGGCATCAAGCGCTTTGATCAGTACCTTGCAGTTCATCCCGGACAAAAAACCATTGATGGCAATTTTGCTTTTGAACTTTTCGATACCTTCGGATTCCCCATCGACCTTACACAACTAATGGCACGTGAGCGAGGTTTTGAGGTGGATATGAAAGGCTTTAACGAAGGACTCAGTGCACAGAAGAGTCGATCGCGTGAAGCAGCTGTAATAGATGCCGGCGATTGGGTGATTGTTAACAGAACCAATTCCCCGTCAACTTTTATTGGATACGACCAACTGGAAGCAGAGTCGGAGATATTGAAATACAGAAAAGTATCAGCCAAAAAGAAAACCGTGTATGAAGTTATTCTTGACCAAACACCTTTTTATGCTGAATCAGGTGGGCAAGTTGGCGACAAAGGTATTCTTAAGTCATCAGAAGAGTCGTTACAGGTGATCGATACCAAAAAAGAGAACAACATCAGTGTGCACCTGCTTGCTGAGAAACCGAAGAATCCGGCATTGCCATTTGTGGCCATTGTCGATCAGGAAAAACGTTTGCATACGGCAAATAATCACAGCGCAACGCACTTAATGCATGCCGCATTGCGACGTGTACTCGGGTCTCATGTTGAACAGAGGGGATCTTTGGTTGATGCCGGGCACCTAAGATTCGACTTTAGCCACTTTGCAAAGATGACGGAAGAGGAGATCAGGCAGGTAGAAGATATTGTGAATGAAAGGATCAGGCAAAATATTACACGCGATACGAAACCGGATGTCCCCATCGATGATGCCAAAGCAATGGGTGCAATGGCTTTGTTTGGTGAAAAATATGGGGAACGGGTCAGGGTGGTCATATTCGATCCTGATTATTCTGTTGAGCTTTGTGGTGGAACCCATGTGGACGCAACCGGGCAAATAGGTTTATTTAAAGTGACAAGCGAAGGAGCAATTGCAGCCGGCGTAAGAAGGATAGAAGCAGTAACCGGCCAAACAGCCGAAGTATTTGTTGATAACCAAATTGAGGTGCTTAATGGCATTAAAGATCAGTTTAAGAACAATGCAAATGTTTTGCAGGCTGTAGTAAGCGTGCTCGATCAAAATAAAATACTGGAGAAGCAGCTTGAAAAATTACTCAAAGAGAAGGCGCTCCAGGTTTCGGATGATTTGTTTAAAAATGCCGAACAAATTGGTGATATAAGGTTAATCACTAAAAAAGTTGAACTCGACATCAACCAGGCCAAGGATCTGGCATACAAACTTCGGCAAATGGGTGATAACGTATTTATCGTGCTGGCTCTGGAAAGCGGTGATAAAGTTAACCTTGTAATTTCCCTATCCGATGGCCTGGTAGAAAAAGGCATGCATGCCGGGAATATCATTAAAAAAATCGCTCAGAACATAAAAGGCGGTGGTGGTGGTCAGCCACACCTGGCCACTGCAGGAGGGAAGGATGCCAGTGGAATTGAGGCTGCGTTTTCTGAGGCAAAAAATATGGCTAAGGAATAGTTTGATATAGTATATCTTTGCTTAATTAGAATATCTAATGCAAAAGCTCACCCATAGCACTGTCAGTGCAATTTTTGAAATTTAAAATCGGAAAAGCAAAATTATCAATCAAATCCAATTCATTATGAAAAGAATCCTTTTTGCCATTTTGATCGTGGCGTTTTCTGGTCATCTTATTTTTGCGCAGGAAAAGGACAATGTAACTATTCCAGATCCATCTGTTGATGAGTACAAACCATTGACTCTTAAACTAAATAAAGACGGAAGCAAATATATCCGCTTTATTATGTGGGGACAATTTTGGCTTACCGGCCAAAACAATGCGGCGGGTGAGTTCAAAATTAATGCCAACCTGAGGCGGGCCCGTTTTTTAGCATTTGCACAAGTGTCCCCTCGTTTTATGATCCTCATGCATTTTGGTGTAAATAGCCTTAATGCCAACACATTGGATCCGGTTGGTAACCGATCCAACGGCCCGCAATTATTTTTACATGGTGCATGGACTGAGTTTGCCATCGTGCAGAAGCATTTATACCTCGGTGGCGGACTGCATTACTGGAATGGAATTTCAAGGTTAACAAACCAAAGCACACTGAATTTCCTCACGCTGGATAATTATCGTCGTGCCTGGTCGGTATTAGGACTTACAGATCAGTTTGCTCGTCACTTAGGAGTGTATGCAAAAGGTAAATTTGGTGGTTTTGCTTACCGGGTGTCCGCAAACTCACCACTGATTAATTCATTGGATGTAAATCGGATTCCCACGAAATGGGATGGTCAAATCCTTTATACAGGCAAGAAGGAATTTAAAGATGATGCAGCCTGGTCGTACCAGGGTTACTTTGAGTATATGTTTTTCGATAAAGAATCAGATAAACTGCCTTATAAGGTGGGTACTTATCTTGGTAAAAAGAAAGTGCTAAACGTTGGTGCCGGCTTCTTCCTTCACCCGAACGGAAGCATTACTTACAATGTTCCTGTAAATGATCTCGACAGCACGATGACCCAACACAATGTATCGCATTTCGCCGTAGATGTTTTTTATGATGCGCCGGTTGGAAAAGGAGCAATTACGGCCTACGCAGTATATTATTTATTCGATTATGGTCCAAAATATACCCTTGGACAAACTTACGGTACCGGAAACTCTATATTGGTGCAGTTAGGATATCTCATTCCAAAATTTAGCAACAAATTAAGTTTGCAGCCTTATGCT
>JAUXBM010000006.1 GCA_030619415.1 Chlorobiota bacterium | reverse complement strand
CAAACGGGTTAACCCGTCAGTTCATGGATGTTTCATGCATTAATATTTTAAAAAAAAGTCCCGATCCCTGTTTCAATTGGGATCGGGACAAAGATGTTAAATTATCTGTAATTTAGAAATTAACTTTGAGTGCGAAATTAAAATTCCTTCCAAAGTTCCAGAAACCCTTTCTAAAGGTATGGTAAATTGTGCCATCATCGTTTTCAACAGATCTGTCTTCAGCTTCTGCTAAAGCAGTAGTATTGAAAACATTGTAGCAGTTCACCTGGAAATATGAGTCCAAACCGGCAAACTGGAATTTCCATCCAAAACGTGCGTTAACTACTCCGAAGTTTGGTAGTTGCCATGATTGTGCCCTATCATCAGGGTTTGTACGGTCTTCCAATGTGTATTGCGAATACAGGTTAGCATAATACAACCATTGTGCTCCAAGGTCAATTCTTTTTGCTAACCTGAAATTGGCGTTCAGGCCAAACTGTGATTGTGGTTGATCAGGTACTTTTAAATCCTTTAAGTAAAGGGTACCTTCTCCAATTTTTTCCTGGGTTTGGTCGTCGTAAAGATCAGCAATAGGATCATTGGTGTATCTCCAATCCCCGATAGCAAAAAGCCCACCGATGCTTACCCATCTTGTGATCGTATAATTGGCATCAAATTCAATACCGAGGTGGGTTTCATTGAGGTCAGAGATAAAAGCATTAACTGATTGTCCATTTTCAGCCTGGAAGCTTGCCAATTGAGAAATATCACTCCAAACAGTATAGTATCCATTCACATTCAGGCTGAAATTCCTAATTCTGTACCCGTAACCTAACTCTACAGCATAGATCTTTTCATTCTGCAAATTGGGATTCACATCATTTTTAAAGTTGAGGAAATGGAACCTAAAAAATGGAACACGTGAATATGCACCGGCATTCAGGAAAATATTGTTTCTCTCATTGATGTTAAAGTTTGCACCGGCTTTGAAATTCCATCCAAGGTTTGAGAGGGTTTCGCTAACGTTTGGATTGTCCCTGGCATAATCTTCAGTAACTGTGCCTTCCTGGTAACTGTAGTAATCAATTCTTTTGGTCCAGGTATTTGAAACGGTACCTCCAAAAAATACTGCCACATTACCGCCGATGTATTCCATTTGTGCAAAAATCCCACCATAGTTTACAATTCCATCATTCCAATAGGCAATTTTATCGCCAACAGTGGTTTGTCCAAACTTTCTATCAACCCAGTAGTCACCTCCTACAAGGTCTCTGACATCACGGTAGTGTTCTCCAACATAAAATCTACTATCAATACCGGCAGTTAGTTTCCATCTGTCGGTGAATTTGTAGTTCAAGGTAGATAGTACACCTGACCAGAAGTGGTTGTTATTCGAGTTACGGATAATGTGTTTTGATTCACCTGCCGGATACCATGTTGTATCTTCACCACTTATTGAGTATGAATCAGTAGCATTTCGCTCTGCCATTAAATCCCAGTCGTACTGTCCTGAAGCTGTCTGAGAAGGTTCATATTTAGGATAAAAACCATCACCATTCTCACCGTACATAAATTTACCAATTCCCAATGGGCCCGATCCACCACCGGTACCAAATGAAAGGTAAGCTGAAGTGGCAAGGAATGCTTTATCGTTGATATCAAAATACCAGTTCAAAGCCATTTGCGGTTTGTGATAAAAGTTTACACGTTCGTTGAGCATTTCGCCTCCGCGCCAACCCCAGTTTTGGGTGTATTTAGGGCCGTATCTTTCATAAGTAGCTGAATCAAGCATATAAAAACCATCGCGCTGTCCATGTCGTTGAGGAGCACCAATTATTGTAAATACCAATTGGTTTCGATTACCAATTTTTTGGCTTACAGAAAGAAAATACGACCAGGCATCAACCCAGGTAGCATCAATATATCCTTTTCCAAAAGTACGCGAGCCAACAAAAGTAACGGCAGTTCCTGTTTTAAGTTCACCTGTTGATAAGGAAACCATTGTTTTAAAGCGGCCGTAATCTGTGGCGCTAACTTCAACAGAACCGCCCCTGTTCATGTCAGATGTTTTGGTGATAATGTTAATTGTACCACCAACAGAGTTAATGGCCAGTTTGGATGCGCCAAGACCTCTTTGGATTTGAATGGTACGGGTGGCATCGCCAAGACCTGCCCAGTTTGACCAGTAAACCCAACCGTTTTCCATGTCATTAACAGGAATACCGTTGATCATTACAGCCACATTTCTCTGGTCGAAACCACGCACGTTTATACGTGAGTCTCCATAACCACCACTGCCTTTTGTTGCGTAAACACTAGGTGTGTAGTTCATTACTTCAGGAAATTCCTGGCTTCCAAGGTTTTCCTGAATGGTTTTGGCCGTTATTGTACTAACAGCTACAGGTGTCTCTCTATCAACAGCAACAGAGGCAAGTACATTCACTTCGCTAAGACCAATTGCACTCGACTGCATGAGAATGGTCCCTACATTATAGGTTGATCCATCCTTAACAGTAACATCCATCGATTGCTCCTCATATCCAACATACCTGAATATCAAAACATGTTCGCCCTCCGGGGCAATCAATAGAAAACTACCGTCGAGGTTTGTAGTTACACCAATGGTAGTACCTTTGATAACAACGGTAGCGCCGATTAGTGTTTCATGGTTATTTACATCCTGCATAATACCCCTGACCAGTCCCTGGGCAAAGGTGGCAGTACTGAAGAATAAAATAATCATTAACGTGAAAAGTAAACTTTTAAAATTCATAAGCATTTAATTTTTTTTGGTTTATTAAATTCGAAATTATTGTAACGAATGATAAATGTAAATAAATAGGATAGAGCCGGCTTTGAAAAATTGTTAACAATTTTGTCAGAACAGGAATGGCAATGAGCAATTAAAAGTCTTTCAATAATTTATATGTTAATAAATGTTAATAATTTTTTAGGAAGGATCTTCGAAATGTGAATTTATTAACAATCCTGAACCAGTCAGAAATTCAATTTTAACATAAAATTGCAGGAATGGCCAAATGAATAATACCAAATAGTTATCAGAATGCGCCTTTTAAATCAAAATATTTTTTCGCTTGGCGATTTGCAAAAATTCTTGCATCCGTACGGACGGTAGAATTCTTCAAAGAATCTAAGTGGGAAAAGATAAAGATTGAATGGCGCATTTTGGTGATTAATTGGTATAACATCCCCTGCTACGAAGAAAATGCGGCGCGTATTTATTTTAATTGGGGTATGCACTTAACACATATTAAAAAACATAGTATTTTCAGGGGTTATGAGAATTCTTAAAAATCTAATAGCAGGAAATTACTCTTTCAAAGGTTAATTGAACAAAGTATTTTCATGAACCTACTGAATATAAATCTATTAAGTGTATGTGACATGTGCATACCCCAATTATTTTAATTTAAAAACCTGCCTTATTTGATGGTGGGAATGCATTGCCAAACCCCTTTATACTGTCTTTCTGAACGCAGTGAAGAATCCTTACGTTTTGAAATTCAGCTATGTAAAGATCCTTCACTGCGTTCAGGAGGACAAAATAGCGTGTTTTAAAAAGGTCTCGGAAGGTGTTATTTTGATTTTAAGTTGTGCAGGAATTCCAACGCTGACAGTGCAGCTATGGTACCGTCTGCCACGGCTGTGGTTACCTGCCTGTAACGTTTTTCCCTGGAGTCGCCGGCAGCAAATACACCTGCCAGGTTGGTCTGAAGGTCCTCCCCGGCAATAATTTCATTTCTGGGCGTCAGTTTAACGGCAGTATCTTTCAGCATTTCGGTATTGGGTACATACCCGATCAGGATGAAAACACCATCAATGTTTTTTTCGGAGACAACACCTGTTTTCAGGTTTTTATAAGTTACTTTCTCAAGTTTTTCGCCACCCTGGAAAGCAGTGATGTGCGATTCCATGATGAAATCAATTTTTGGGTTTTCTTTGGCTTCTTTTATGGCGTGTTGAAAAGCCTGGAAGCGGTCAAACTCGTGGAGGATGGTAACCTTGCTGGCATACCTGGTTAATGAAACAGCCTCTTCAAGTGCTGAATTCCCTCCTCCCACGACAATAATCTCTTTGTCCTGAAAAAAATCGCCATCGCAGGTTGCGCAATAAGAAATACCCCTTCCTTTAAATTCAGTTTCGCCGGGAATATTTAACATTCTCGAACGGCCGCCTGTTGCTAAAATAACAGCCGGGGCTGTATATACTTGATTGTCGTTTACAGTGATCGCTTTCGCTTGATATTCTATTTCGAGGCCTGTGATGTTAATATTTGATTTTATATCACATCCAAAAGATTTGGCCTGTTTTTTCATGGTGGTTGATAACTGGTATCCACTTGTACTTTCAATACCCGGATAATTTGCAATCTGATGGGTGAGTACCATTTGTCCACCAATTATACCGGTATCGAGAATCAGGGTTTTTGCTTTTGCCCGGGCAAGATATATTCCAGCGGTTAAACCGGCAGGCCCGCCACCAATTATTATAACGTCGTAATGTTTTTGTTCCATAATTCTAAAAATAATACCTGACAAGTTTTCCTGTCAGGTACATTTTGAGAAAATTTGTCAGGCAATAAAACTGAGATTTCTTAATTTAATTCCCTGTTTAATATCTCTGTAATTTGTTCTTTGCTTTGAATACTGCTTGTGGCCTCAACTACTTTGCCATTTTTATAATAGACAGTGAATGGCAATCCCATAAAGCTTCTTGCTTCAGGTAAATTGCGAATTACTGCTGCATGTGGGTTGTCGAAAAGCATATCCCTAAACTCAACTTGTGGGAATTCTTCCTGTAATTCTTCCATGATGTCGTAAACAGGCAAACACATCGGTCCCATTCTGCCGCAGCATACCATTACGTTTTCATTGTTTTTTAAAACTTCGCTATGCGCTTCTGCATCGGCGATATGTTTCAGACTCGTTTGTAAGATCATTTTATTTGTTTTAAAATTTAAAAGAATGCCTCATCAGAAATTGTGCCAAAAGGTGATACTTAAGCGATATAAATTAAAAATGAACTAAAAAGGACGTTTAACCCGGATTATGTAATAGAACTTCATAATAGATTTTCTGTTGCATATTCCGGGTTTAAAGGGGATGTTGCTAAAAAGATTGCAAAAATGTCAGTTATGCCAATTTGATCCCAAAATGATGTATAAAGAAATTGGAATATTTTTCGCTGTATTTAGGCAAAATATTTTTGCATAGCAGTGCTACGGAACATTTTTTTAACGCCAATACAGTGGAAAATAAACGATTTATATGCGTCATTTTGGGGTTAATTTGGTATTACTAATTCGTTTAATTACTCTAAGCTGATGAGAGTATTTATTAATTTCTGAATTGAATATACCCTGGTGATCTATTTTATCGATCCTGACTTTTCCCGAGGCGTGAATGATCGATTGGTTATTGAGTAAAATACCCACATGAATTATATCACCCTCTTCATTTCCAAAAAATGCAAGGTCGCCTGCCATTGCTTCGTTTATAAAATTAACGGTTTCACCTTCTTCAACTTGCTGAGATGAATCACGAGGAAGGTGCAATCCGCACATCCTGAAGACAATCTGTACAAATCCTGAGCAATCAATGCCAAATGGAGAACGTCCTCCCCATAAATAAGGTGCCTCAAGATATTTGCGGGCAATATCCAGTAATCGGTCGTTTTCAGGTTTTTCGGCGGTGTGCTGGACCTCTCCGGTAAATAAATAGGTATTGTCGTTCAAAGCAAAACGATCATCACGAAAATGAGGTAAACGGGCTCCAAGCGTCAGCATTACTTTGGCGCTTCCGTCATCTGATTTGAGGTCGCTCGCCAATTCGAGGGAATAGTGACGAGCGTTTGCGATTAATTCGTTAAACTGGTCTTTGTCAATCAAGATGATCTGGCTATTATCGATCCAACCTTCATACTGATCATCGAAAGTTTCGATTAACACCCATTCTTTGACGCTTCCTTTAATTATTACCAGATCTCCAAAAAGCAATTGGTTAACCATTTCCTGATGACCGTCCGGTTGAATCCTCACCGGAACAACTGCCTGACCACAAATACCGTACTCCATCTAATGTCCTGTTATTTATTAAAAATGCACTTTACTTTCATGGTGGTTACCATTGTCTTAAAAACTATTTATCCTTTTAACTACTTTTGTTCGGCAAACTTCACCAAAATGAGATCCGTCTATTCGAACCTGCAACGCAATTATTACGAGATATTAAAAGTAATACTATTTATTATTGCTATTGTAATTGTTGTTTGGGTGAGTCCTAAAGAAAGTATTTTTAGGTTTGAGTTCCAATTGGGTTCTCCCTGGAAACACGCTGACCTGTTTGCTCCGTTTGATTTTGCCATCATCAAAACCGAGAAACAACTTAGTGAAGAAAGAGAACAGATACTTAGCAATTTTAAGCCATATTTTAAACGTCTTGACGATGTAACTGAGACTGGAGCAGCAAATTTGGACTTTACTTTTGGTGAAAGATGGGCCATTACCCTTGGCGACGGGAGATCGGAAGATTCCATTAAGTACATTCAATTCCTTCAAAAACTTTATAACAAGATTGAAGGAACAGGTATCATTCGGTACGATGCAGTT
Organism: Chlorobiota bacterium; assembly: GCA_030619415.1. Lineage (GTDB taxonomy): Bacteria > Bacteroidota > Bacteroidia > Bacteroidales > F082 > JAADID01. Next base: position 11,653 of record JAUXBM010000006.1, on the reverse strand, counting down.
TTGGATGGTCAATCTTCAGCATCAAGGATCAGGCTCATTCAGGGCAACGAAGTATCAGAGGTTCCTGTATCCAACTATCTCGATATAAGGAGTGCCAACGATATTGCCCGGAAGGCAATCAGCAATTTAAATGTTGAAGACAGTGTGTTCCTGCAAAACATCATCTCGCAAGCCCTGGTGCAAAATATTTACTATGATGAAGACATCAGCAGAGTGGAGTGGGAGGTGATTCTTAGTCAGATTTCGCCAACAAGAGGTCTCATTCAAAAAGACGAATTGGTTATCTCGACCGGAGAAGTTGTCTCTGCAGAAAAATACCAGATACTCACCTCCTTAAAGACCGACTACGAACAGGAATTGGGCTCCTCTGATGCCCGTCAAATAATTATTGGGGGCATGGTATTGTTGATTACACTGCTTTTTGTCGTTCAGTTTTTGTATATTCTCTTGTATAAAAAACAGTATTATGATGGACTCAAAAACATAATTCTTTTACTTCTCACTCAGGTTGTATTAATAGTAGTAACTCACTATATTTTAGAGCACTATCCCCAATGGATATGGATGATTCCATTTGCCATTTTACCAATAATTATTGTCGCTTTTATGGATTCTGGTATTGCGATCATTGTACATTTAATAACTGTAATGATCATTGGGTTTTATGCTCCCAACAGTTTCATATTTTTCTATACTCAGTTTACAGCTGGATTGATTGCTATTTTCACCGTGAGGACCCTGTCGAAGCGTGCCGATCTTTTCAGGGCAACCATCCTGGTTTTTATAACCTACATGGTAGTTTATGTTAGTATGTTGCTTGTTCAGGAAGGTTCGCTCGACAACTTTTCCACCAATCTTGCATCCAATTTGGGCGGGAGTTCGGTGTTACTGTTATTAGCATTTCCGATAATTTTCATCTACGAAAAAGTATTTGGTGTACTTACACATTTGTCGCTCCTCGAATTGTCAAACACCAACAATCCGCTACTTAGGGATCTTGCTATAAAAGCGCCTGGGACTTTTCAACATTCCATACAGGTTTCAAACCTGGCTTCAGAGGCACTTTACGAGATAGGTGGCGATGCCCTGCTGGCCCGGACAGGTGCACTGTATCATGATATAGGTAAAATGGAAAGCCCTCTTTATTTTGTTGAAAACCAGATTTCCGGTTATAATCCTCATGATGAGCTGACTTACGAGGAAAGTGCCCGCATAATTATCGGACATGTGCTCAATGGTATTGAGATGGCCAGGAAAGCCAGACTACCTGAACAAATCATTGATTTTATCAGAACGCACCATGGCGACAGACGGGTGGAATATTTCTATCGGCTGGAGAAGAAGGTAAACCCCGGGATGGAGGTCGATCAATCAGAATTTACCTACCATGGGCCCATTCCATTTTCTCGTGAAACGGCAGTCGTTATGATGGCGGATTCTGTAGAAGCCGCTTCGAGAAGTATTGCAGAACCTGATGAGCAAAAAATCAACGACCTGGTCGATAATATTATTGATGGTCAAATGAAAGACAATCAGTTTATCAATGCCGATATTACGATGAAGGAGATCAACACGGTAAGAAAAGTGTTGAAGAAAAAGATGTTAAACATCCACCATGTGCGGATCGCTTATCCTGATTAATCAGTATTAAAACCTGAGCCCAATTCCACCCATTATTTGCAGTCCCTGAACCGGGTAGTTGTAAAACCGCTGGTAGTTGTTGTTCAATAGATTTGTCCCTGTCAGGAAAACAGAAAAATTCTCACTGATGTAATATTCAAGCCCAAGGTTGATATCAAAAAATCCCTCCAGAATGATATCCTCCGAAGCCAGCATCTCCCTTTCCACGGCATACCTGTCACCATAGCCCAATACTTCCAAACGAATATTCACTTTCTTATTCATAAGGTACGAACCGCCAATCCCAAACTTTGAAATGGGTTTATGATAAGCCTGCGAAAGCGAGTCAAGTGAGTAGATGTTGTATTCGCCATTAAGCCATATTTTAGCCACATCACCCAATGTATATGTCAATTCGCCCGAAACAGTGAATAAGTTACCGTCATCATACACTACAGTAAATTTATTGAACGGTCCCGTCACAGGCCATATTTTCGAATCGGTTGTATTGACATAATACACCATATCTTTAAACAGCAACCAACCTGCTTCAACATTAAAACCAAGTTGTTTAGCGATATTACCACGTAAGCCTGCATACGCCCTGAAACGGTTATTTTGCCATTTAAAAGTAGAATCATGAAGATAGATATCATACATGCCAGAGAACCATGGATTTAAGGTAGTGAGCTGCAGAAAACTGTTTTTTTCCAAACCACCATCAAGCCCGGCGTAAATGGTCAACGATTCTGGTAAAACATTTACAAATATATCCAGGATTGGATTGAAGGCGAATGTGTTTTGGTCAGCCATTAAATAGGCGAATTTCAAACCAACTTTAAATCCAATAATATTATAGCGGGCTTTAAAATAAGGTTCTGCCTCAACAAGAATATCGCTCGTATTCCTGATCGTATCTTTGTTGCCAAAATATTCAAACCGACCATCAATCCCAAGGTTTTGGAAGTTTAAATGTTTGGTTACCCTGAATGCTTTATACAAGTCAAATGTAAACCGGGCATTTGTTTCGGACGAATTGTATTTATCAAAATAGTAGTAACCCGAAATATCGAAAATATGGTGAAGCTTATCGTCCTTCTTAAAGTTGCTTTTAAGCCCAAAGTTGGCCTTCACAAGGTTGAACATTTGCTTCAGTTTGCCTTCGTCAATATTTATATCGTCATAATCATCCAGTTTAAAACCATAATATCTGTTCGTGTTTAGCTGGTATCCTGCTCCAATCGAGAAAATGTGATTTTTTGAGAATTTATCGTAATGGATCTTTGCGAGCGAATTTGAAAAAGGACTTGGCGAATAATCGGGGATATTTCTAAATGACGACAGGTGGTAGATCCTCACATTCAGTTGCCGGTCATTCTTTTTGCTGCTTCCATGGTTGAAATCAAAATAGGGGGTCATCCAGCTGCCAATTCCTGCACGCAGTGTATTTTGGTAAGATTTGGTCCTTTTATCTGCCCTGATTGTTGCCGGCTTGATGGCCTGCAGTTTAATCGCAGCCGGTTGCCTTGTTTCGAGGGGTTCATACCTGAAATTGCTTTTAGTGAAACTTAATGCCGGAGTCCCGGGCCTGCTGCCAATTTTAAATGCCTCATTAATCGAAGGATCGTAGGTGCCAATGATGGTCACTTGCTCGTTGTGATTAATGTTTGGTTGTTCAACCTGGCTGAATGCTGATGTCGATAAAATTAAGATCGCCAGTACCAATATTGCTGGTTTAATGAGTTTTAATGGTTGAACAATACGAAAATCCATGATGTGTTTATTGCTATTCATTATCCTTCACTTAATTAATTGAGTCAGATAGAACCTCCGCCGGTTGAATTGTGCTTAGTTTTTGCCTGGCTATCTCCTTCAGGTCTTCCCCCGAATAGTTGTCGATCACACTCTGCAATGTTTGTCCTGCCTGGAAATTATCGTCACGGGCGACATAGATATCGGCAAGCAGGATAAAGCCTTTGGCAATCCAGTAATCATAATCGGCGTATTGTTCAGGCAGTTGGTATATCAGGTTTTCAGATTCATCAAGATGGTTTTTCTGAAAATTGATTAAAGCCAGCTGGTATTTTGCTTCGGCCCCAAGTTCACCGGATGTCATTTCATTAGTAATAACAAATGCATTTTCCGCCTTTCCAATATTCCTCATCTCAAGCGAAGATTTTGCGATAATATAATGTGCAAAGACCGCTTGATTGTCGGTTACCTGTTCGGTGTTTAGCAATAGGTTGGCATAATCTTCGGCCTGACCATAATTGCTTGTGTTGTATGCACAGCGCATGGCACCATCTGTTGCCTCCAGTATCATCCCCTTATTTTCGGCAACCGTCATTAATCGTTGATAAAGTGTAAACGCTGTATTGTAATCCTGTTTTTCAAACTCAATTCCGGCTACTTTTAGCAATGCCTCTGCCGTGTATTGGTTATCAGGAAAATCAATGATCTTCATATAATAGCCGATTGCCTGCTCCTGCTTTTGTTGGTTCTCAAAGCATTTTGATAAATAATAATAAGATGATAAAATAAATCCGCCATTGGGGAATTGCTGAACATATCTTTCCAGGGCTGGAACAGCTTTGTCACAGTCGTTATTAATAAAGTGGTTTTCACCTGAAACAAACGTCAGCGAATCTTCTTCGCTGGTCGAAACCTGCACAAAGTCAAGGCCTTTTGCGTACACGAAGTATTCATCCACTTTGCCTTCATCCATATAAATATTTTGCAAAGTATTAAGGGCTTCCCTGGCCTCCAGTGAGGCAGGATATTTGTCAATCACTTGTTTAAGTGTTTCTATGGCACGGTCGTTCTGGTTGTTGTTATAATAAACGAACCCCATTTTAATCAATGCTTTTTTTGCAAAAGGACTGTTTGGTTTTTCTTTGGCCAGTTTGTCAAAATAGATTATTGCATTCCGTGGATCGTTAAGAATAAGACTGGTTGAGGCAAGTTCAAACAGCGCATCATCGTACAATGTGGAAGTGCGGTATTTACCAACCATTGTTCGCAGTGTGCTGACTTTTTTATCGAATGCGCCTTGCGCCCCATAGCAAAAGGCTTTTTGATAGAGCGCATAATCAGTATTCGAAGTATTGCCGGCGATTACTTTGTCGTATTCTTTGGATGCCTGAGCATAGTTTGTTGAGATAAAGTAACTATCAGCCAACCTTAATCGGGCATCACTCAGGTAATTAGGGTTTTGATTGTACTGCTGTAAAAATCTTCCGAAGTAATCGCTTGCGATGCTGTATTGTTTCAGGTTGAAATTTGCGTATGCGTAATTGTAAAGCCCCATCGCGTATAGATCACTTTCGCCAGATGCAGGCAGGTTGAGAAACCGTTTGAACATACCCGAAGCATCCTTGAAATTTTTCATTCTATAAAAAGCATCCGCTATCCAGAAAACGGATCGGGCCTCAAAATCTTTGTCAGGCGTATATCGCAACGACTTTTCAAAATAGCCGATGGCATCAGGATAGGCGCCACGGTTAAAGTAATCGATGCCTTGTGTATAAGCAATTTGTTGGTAGATTTCTTTTAACTTAATATTCGGACTTTGCGTATTTTCGATGGATTCGAGTGCTCCGCGGTAATTTTTTGAGGTCAGGTACAATTGGGCCAGCAAATCATAAGCTTCATTAATTCTCGGTGCAGATTGATTTTTATTGATCCATTCTTCCACTATTTGAACCGGATCGTTATAAGGATCGCCCCCAAGTTCCAGCGTTACTTTTACATAATTGTAAAGTCCGTCAGTCGAAACCGTTTTATCGTTCCCAAGCCGGTATGCTTTTAAAAATGAACTTTGAGCAAAGTTAGATTCACCGATACCTAAATAACAAAAACCCAAATAATACCAGGCATCCTGAGCAAGTTTTTCATTGTTGCGGCTAGCTTCCTGAAAGTTGTTTATCGCCGATTTATATTCACCTGCCAGGTATTTGCAATAACCTATCCGGTAATTTTCCTCCGGACTGATCTTCTTAACTGCAAAGCGTTCGTAAACTTTAAAATAATCAGAGGCCTGTGGGTAATTTCCCAAATCATAATATGAATTCGCAATCAATTGTCCAATTACACCTTTGTTTTTGTTGCTCGCTTTGTTGAGGTAAACCGTGCCTTCGTCAATCACCTTTTGATAGTCGCCCAATTCGTAGTATATATGAATAAGGTAATTGGGAATGTATTTGCTAAACCTGCGGCTGTTTTCAATGCTTTTAAACCCATCCAGTGCTTCCTGATAATTTTCTTTTCTGTAATTGATGTGTGCTGAATAAAAAATGGCCGGCTGGGTGTAGGCGCTTTTTTGTCCCTTCACTTTCTTGAAATTGGCCAATGCCGGATCCAGACGATCCAGTTTCAATTCGCTGAATCCTCTTTTATAATAATATTCAGGCCGTTGTTCTTTGCTTAACATGTTTGGGGAAATTTCCTGGAATGCTTTCAAGGCCTCCCGGTACTTCCTGTTTTTGTAGTAAAGCTTTCCCAATTCAAAATTGATGGATGGCAACCAGGCACTTTCAGGATATTCACCGGCAAATTTCCTGACATCGTTTAATGCACTTTTGTTATCGAGATGCACGGCACATACGGTATTGTAGTAGGCCGCGTTTTCATAAAACACGTTTGTTGGGCTCTTGCTCTCTCTCATATATTGAGAAAACAGCGCCTGAGCCGCCGGATAATTTTTTTGATCAAATAATGTGAGTGCCTCCTGGTATGTTCGATGAGGCGGATCGGTGATTACAGTTTTTTGGGCAAATGACTGATTGACAGATAAGCCGGTAACTATAAATATAAAAATTACAATGATTTTCTTGTGCATGCGTTGAAAAGATATAGGACGATAAAAGTATAGATACGCTCCCTGCAGACAGTTTGTTTAGGTGAATTTTATTAACAATTCGATTGTTTATCTAACGCAGAAAAATTGATTTTAATATGAGGGATGAAATAATTTGGCAACTAACTTTTCAGTGTCTGCCCAAAAGAAGCTAAGAAACGTATTTAAAGTAAAAAAGGTCAGGAAGACCGATAAGCGGGATTCTGTTCCCGATAGCTATCGGGATTCTATCATTTATCTGGGTTGTGCATCACTGCACAACTCTAGCAACCTACCCACCGATATTGAACGAGCAGTTCATCCATCATAAGATGGGCACCGGTATATTTGGTTTTGCAACCCATAAGGTTTACCCGTCCGCCATGTTACCACAGCGCACCGTGGGCTCTTACCCCACATTTTCACCCTTACCCCGTATGTACAGGGCGGTTATTTTCTGCGGCACTTGCTGTTTCCGCATCATGCGGAACCTTCCCGTTAGGAAGTATGGTACTCTTTGTTGTCCCGACTTTCCTCCCCACCCTAGGTGGGACGATAGAATAGCCTGCCTGACCTGTGGCAAAATTACTTAATAATATGACAATCAGTAAAAATATGAAGGCTTGGGAAAATTCAAAAAATAGTCAAAATAAGAAACAACAATTGGTGATTAGATCCTTGGCTTCTGTGATCCCAGGATTCTTTTCTTTTTATTCGGGAGAATGTACTTTTTCTCGACAGGATTATTTTTCGTTAAAACCGGTTTATTTGTTGAGGAAGAAGTCTTGTACTTTGATTTATGCGTATAACCATAGTTTTTCTGGGAGCATGAAAACATCGTTGCTGAAAAAATCACCAATAAAACTGCGAAAAATATCCTCTTTAGTATGCTCATCTTAAATACACTTACCGGGTTTTTTTGAATTTGTAAAAGTATAAAAATTATAATTAAACAACTAATTTAGACTGCTTGAATATTGATATGGTTGCTTAGGGCCGAAGTATGGTAAATTTTCCATCCTTTTCCAATTTTATCACCGTAGATGGGCGGATAGATTTTGTTTTTTCACGAAAATGTTTCACTACATAATCAACCTTATCCTTTAACTCCTCACTGATTTGATCGAAAGTAATTGCTGTTGGTTGTCCTGACAAATTTGCAGACGTTGATACCAACGGTCGGTCAAGTTCCTTAATTACCTGCCCTGAATATCTGCCCTTAACTACGCGTATCGCAATTGTACCGTCACCGGCGATGAGATTTTTCGCAACTTTTTGAGCACCCGAATAAACAATCGTTAACGGAGAGGCAGAGTTTTTAATCAGATCGTAGGCAATCGGAGGCACATTTTTTACATACTTTTTCAGTTTTTCCGCTGAATCGAGTAGGATGATCATGCTTTTGTCTGCATCCCTGCCTTTCAGTTTATACATTCTTTGAACAGCCTTTTGGTTGGTGGCATCACAACCAACACCCCAAATAGTATCGGTAGGGTAAAGGATAATTTTTCCCGCTTTTAAAAGAACTGAGGTATGTTTTACTTCTTCGGCAAGTGTCATAATCTTTCAAGTAATTGTTGTTCTTTGATCAGGTATGCACAATCAAAATGCTTTTTAGGGCATTTTTTAAAACCATGCAATCCACAAGGCTTACAGTCAGGTTTTCCGTGCGATTGTACAATGTATGATTTATCCGATAAAGGACCGAAACCAAACTCAGGAACTGTTGAGCAATAGATGACAGTTACAGGTGCATTTATCGCTGATGCAAGATGCATTGGTGCCGAATCGTTCACGAAATTCATTGCAGCATCTCTCATTAATGCAGCCGACTCCAGGAATGAAAACTTCCCTGCCAGGTTGATGCTTTGGTGTTGGATATTTGCAGCCTGGATAATTCGGTCGCAGAGCGCTCTCTCATCGGTTGCCCCCAAAAAATAGATTGTCAAATCCGGTTCGCTTGAAGCAGCCTCTTTAACAAATGCAACCCATTTATCTTCTGGGTATTGTTTTGTAAACCAGAGGGATGCTGGTGCGATAATTATATATTTTCGTGTTTTATACTGTGAGACTTTTGCGAAATTATGGTTGGTTGGATAGAGTTTTACAGGAAAGGGCTTCAAACCGGGAATCTTACCGGAAGTTGAGTCTGCGGATAGATTTGATCCATCAATAGAATCTGCAAGACTGGAGATCAATGCCAGGTTTCGTTCTACCTCATGTGGGTTGTCAATACCTTTCCCAATTTTGTGCCTGACTCGTTTTGTGAAAAATATAGAAAATGGATTTTTGCTGAAACCAATTCGGTGTTTTGCACCTGAATATGCCGTTATCAAACCCGATGAGGCAAACCGTTGAACATTAATTACTGCATCATACCTGCGGTTACGCACCAGTTTTGCCAGGTATTTCAAATGGCGGAACTTACGATGCGATTTATCCCAGGTAATGATGCGGTTTATATAAGGATGTTGCTGAAAAATAGATTCATACCCTTTTTTTAATAGGAAATCAATTTGTGATTCCGGGTAATAATAATGTAATTTTTCGATGAGCGGAGTGCTTAAAATTACATCGCCAAGCGAAGCAGTTTGTATGATTAAAATATTCCTCAATGCCATGTTGAATTCGTTACAAAGTTAAAGAAATCACAATTGAAAACCGATGTTTTTTCTTTCTGTAAATTGCTGAAAATAAACTAATCATTCTTTTTCAGCACAATCTGTCTCTGATCTGATTTAGAAACTTTTTTAAGGAAATCCTGGAAAGCGGAATACTGTTCTTTAGGTTTTTCAAATCGTTTTACCTCAAATAATCTTGTGTAGGTGAGTTGGTTCGATTCTTCATTTAATTTGATGGTTGCTGAATAGGAACCAAATATAGTATGAAAAGTAATCGTTGATTCAGGTAAGGCCTCAATATCAAATCCTACGGGGAGATAGAAATGAATCGTGTCAACATCCAATGAAGAAGAGTATTTTGTAACTGGCATAGTACGTTCTGTTACTTTTTTGGGAACATCACGAAATCTGCTGAAAATATTTGGGTTTAAAAACAACCTGGAGCCCGACTTTGTAATGTAGTGGCTCAATTCTGTCTCAATATCTAGTTGAACTGCGGCACTGTCGACAAAAGGTTCTGAAAATAAAAAACTTTCAATTTTAAAACTGGGAAGATCAAACTGCGCGTACAGCCATTCTTCCTGTTCTTCAAATGTGTAGTTTTTTAAAATATGTTCGTGCATACGTGATTGAGATCCTGTTGAAAAAAATGTTGCTTCGACCCTGGCCAAACCATCCTCTTCAATAGTGGCAGTCGCATTTGTTTTCAAATAATTATCAGAAGCCTGATAGTCAGGTGTTTTAACAAGTCTACCCCCCTCAGGTGTCAGTAAGAGAGCATGCCTGTTTCCTGTAAAATTTCCGAGGTAATCAAAGGGTAATTCCTGGCTGGTACATTCCAGCCAAATGGTATCGTTCTTATCGGGTACAGCCAGAACAACATGATTAAACTGGGAAGAAGAAAAGTCGGTAACGATATCAGGTACATATGCACCAGCGTACACCAACGCCCAATAGGATTTAATGCCTGCCTCTTTTAAACCTGCCTTCATATAGTTGGTCAATGCCTTACAATCCCCATAATTATTATCATACACATAATTTGCATCATATGATTTATGGCCACCAACATCAAGGCTGATATTTACATACCGGGTTGTATTTTGCAATTCCCAATAAAGTACTTTAGTTTTTGCTCTCAAAGTTTGCAAGGTGTCAGTCAACTTGTTAATACGGTCGATTGCTTCTTGAGGTAATTCGTCAAGGCCATCATTCAAATCGTACATAAACTGCCCAAAATTTTCCCATGAACTATTGGTGCCTGGAGTTCCGCCATAATCTATATTTATTGTGCTCACAAGCAAAACAGGTATCACTTTAAGAATGCCGGGGGAGTATGGTTCTTTTTCAATGGCGGGTAGATTTTTAACCTGCCATTGGTAGGTGGTTAATTTATCTGTTTCTTTTATTCCAGGCTCAATATCTAACCTTATCGGTTTGTATTTAATTTTTTCATGATTTTGAACCTCTAGAATATAGCTGGCATTTTGCACTGAAACATTGTAATCCGTCACAGGATACCAATTTGGTATGTCAAGGTAATCTTTTAGTGTTTTGTTGTACTTAAAAATCACTGTATAAGGATAGTTATCATAAGTAAAATTTCCGGTTTTCACCCTGGTATCCTCAAAAACAGAAATGTTTTGAATATAACTCATGTCAACCGTATTATCCTTGTCCAGGTTTTCAAGAAACCTCCCTGATTTGTCGTATAATTTACCGCTAAACCCACTAACAGAGGATAGTTTGTTGTAATGGACAGTATGCTGGTTGAATGTACGGCCATTGGAATTGAGAACAGTAACAGTAATTTCAGATGTAATTGTAAGCTGACCATTTGGTTTTTGAATGACCGTGGTATTGTAAAACCTGATAACCGCGTCAGCATCTTTTTTTAATTCTTCCGGTATTAGTGTTGTGTTTAAGTCGTGACGAAACTTTTGAGCGTTCGAGACCAGAACTACTGAAAAGAGAATAATTAGCGTGATTGTGGATCTAAATAACTTCTGCATGAAATGCTATTCTGATCTACCATTTAGAACCCCCATTTTTTTCAACACAATTTGCTCGGCTTGTTTGGCCACAATCATATCGAACAATGATTTTAGTTGCGGATACTCTTCAACGGTATATTTGGTTCTGTTGAGGTTTATTTTACTGTTTAACTGAATTGTAGTGCCAATATTTTTGCAAATAAAATAAAATACGCCACCGTTATCGGGCAAAACAGATTTCATTGACTCGGGTAATTCAACTACTTCGTAACCCTCCGGAATTGTCAGGTTCAGCATATAAGTCTGATCCCTAGAATAACCAAAATTAATGGGGTAATCTCTTTTCTCCGTTTTAAACGGGTTTTGATCGTAAGCCATAAATAGCATGGGCTTGATGTAAATCATATCGCCATTTACCTGTGCATATGCGCCGGATTCGATACCAATTTTATACATCAGTGGCTTATTAACATCATTTTCAAAATCAACTTTTTCAATAGTCAGTTCTGATGCCGAGCCCCCGTCATTAATTTCATTATTGAAAAATTCTTCTTTTCCATTATCAATTATTGATATGCGACTTT
>JAUXBM010000153.1 GCA_030619415.1 Chlorobiota bacterium | reverse complement strand
TTTTTTCAAACAAAGCAGCGTATCGGGCAAAATTAAACAAACAGATAATTACTTTTGTTTATAGTTAATAAAAGCACAAATTATGTCACTAACACTTACCAAGCCAATAGCCATGGGTTTTAGCGCCCCTCAATTTAACTTGCCTGATGCCGTGACCGGGAAAATGATGAGTCTGAATGATATCAGGGGTGAGAAAGGAACCCTGGTTATGTTTATTTGTAATCATTGCCCGTACGTAAAACATGTCATCGATGAACTGGTTCAAATTGGCAAAGATTATATACCGAAAGGGATTGGAATGGTTGCCATTAACTCCAACGATGTCGCAAACTATCCTGACGATCACCCTGATAAAATGAAAGAACTGGCTGAAGAACTGAGTTTCCCGTTTCCATATTTGTATGATGAAAGCCAGGATGTAGCCAGGGTTTATGATGCTGTATGCACACCTGATTTCGATCTGTTTGACCAGGAAGACAAGTGTGTTTATCGCGGCCAGCTTGATGGTTCAAGGCCGGGAAACAGTGTGCCTGTTGATGGCCGGGATATGCGAAAAGCACTTGACCAGGTAGTAAATGGTGAGCAGGTTCCGGAAAATCAAATTCCCAGCCAGGGTTGTAATATTAAATGGAAAGTGTAATACCGGCTTAGTATAAAAATGAGCCAAGACAGAAGACCTAAGTCCCTCAATCACAGTATGAAATAACCATACCTGTCCGTAGGATAAACTAACTTTTGTTAGATGATATACAATAAAGTTTATGCCAACCTTAGTTTTTGACGCATTGAGACCTTTGCAAAACAAACTATTTTGTCCTCCTGAACGCAGTGAAGGATCTTTACATGGCTGAAATTCAGAACATAAGGATTCCTGCCCATCCGGTCAGGCGGGCTTCACAACGTTCAGAAAGACAGCTTAAAGGGGTTTTGCAAAGGTCTCCCATTATGAAATACAAAAGGTGTAATGCAAATTCCCCAATCTCCTTTGCCTTCGTCTTCGCCTTTTAATAGCAATTTATAAACCTGGAATTGGTGATTCGTGAATATTCCTGACTGATGACCAAAACTACCTGAACTGGTAAAAAACCGAAAGCACCAGTGCATCATGAAACTGGCCATATCCCCACAGCCGGGCCACATCGCCGGTGGTATTTCTTATCCGGATATTAAAAAGGGAATTATTTGTTCGGAAATCCACACCAAATTTATCTGAGATGAAAAAACGCAAACCCAAATTAAACTGAAAGATTATGGCTGCCGGCTTATTATAACCTGGCTTATCGCTTAATGTCTCCTGGTTTTTCTCTTCGTAATAACCCATTAAAAAGCCAAGCGAAGGTCCCACTTCAATAACAAACCAATCAATTTTAAATTGATATAAAACAGGGAGTTCAATATAGTTTGCCCTGAAAATATATGCATCGTAATCGTTCTTTTCAGCATCAGGGTTTTTCCTGCTGCCTTTTTGAAAATATTCCAGTTCCAGCTGTAGTCCTGAGCGTTTTGTAAAATCCCAGGCCACAAACCCACCAACAAATATCCCTGCTTTGTTAAAACCTGAATAGGTATCTCCCGCCACCTGCGAACCCACAAGACCTGCCATTATTCCGCCATGAAACTCTTGGGCTTGCAGCCACTGTGCACTTGTTATTAGTAAAATGGTGAGGAAAATTAAACGAAACAATTTCATGAGCCGGGTATTCTGTCCGGCCAAAGATAGGAAAGCTAATTGCACAGCTGAAAAATAATTTTCAGGAATAATCCCCACGGAGGAAGCGCCTTTTCTTTTACCGTTCAAAAATCCACGCTCTGAATTATTTTTTTCGGGTAGTGAGGTATTCGATTAAACTAATCAAAGCCTGGCGTGCCTGGTTATCCGGAAACTCCTTAAGCAAATTGAGTGATTTGTTTTTATATTCAAGCATTTTTCCGTTTGCATATTCAATGCCTCCCGACTCGACAACACGCTTGATCAACCAGCCAACCTTTTTTTCGTCGGTATTGTGGCGTTTGACAATATTGATGATCTTCCTTTTTTCGAGCATCGATAACTTAGAGAGCAAGTAAATCAACGGCAATGTCATTTTTTTTTCTTTGATGTCGATGCCAGAAGGTTTGCCGGTTTTGTTGTTGATCTCAAAATCGAAAAGATCGTCTTTAATCTGAAAAGCAATACCTGCATATTCGCCAATCTGCCTCATTCTTTCAATCTCAGCAACATCTTTTGTTACTGTAGCAGCCCCGGTGGCGAAACAAGAAGCCAGCAGAGAGGCCGTCTTTTTTTGAATGATTTCATAATAAATCCCCTCGCTGATATCCAGTTTCCTGGCCTTCTCAAGCTGAAGGAGTTCTCCCTCACTCATATCGCTTACGGCCCTTGAAACAATTTCAAGTACATTGTATTCTTTGTTTTCGAGCGCAAGCAGCATACCTTTCGAGAGCAAGTAATCGCCGGCAAGCACCGCAATTTTATTCTTCCATAAATAATTGATAGAGAACCTTCCCCTTCGCTGAAACGAATCGTCAACCACATCATCGTGCACCAGGGTCGCCGTGTGCATCAGCTCAATAAGTGTTGCAGCACGATAAGTTGATTCATTTATTTCTCCGAATAAATCGGCACTGTAAAATACAAAAAGGGGACGCAATTGCTTTCCTTTCGATTTGAGGATATAACGCATGATCACGTCCAATAGCGGTACCTTGGATTTAACCGACTTCCGGAATACTTTTTGAAAAGTCTTCAGCTCCTCTGATAAGGGTTTCTTTATGTTGGATAGCGTGGCCATTGTTGAACAGGCTTCAAATTTAGAGCTATTTTTGCAGAAAATTTTTTTATGTCAACCATTTTATTCGACAAGCTTGTTTTTGGCCCGGTTTACAGCCGCCGGCTGGGTATATCTTTGGGGATAAACCTGCTTCCTGTAAACAGCAAATATTGTAACTTCAATTGTATTTATTGCGAATGCGGCTGGTTGGAAAATGACAACGGGAACAAATTGGTTTTACCAAAACGGGAAGACCTGAAAGCACTGCTCAGCAAAAGACCCATCCTCTACTTCTTCTCCGCTCATCCAGATTTGTAATCTGGATGTCAGGGGCAAAGGACTTGAAATCCGGATCATGATAATTTATTGATGGTCGGAAATTTCGGTGACAATTAACTCGCTATTTTTATTGATATAACCAAAGGCACGGTATTTTCGCGTACATTCATCCTTGAAAATCTACAATGTCGTTTTCACCTTCTTGTTCGGATAGTTCAATGTTTTTTCGGATCGATTCTGGAATATCTTTATCATCAATCAGATAAACAGAAACAGGTGACAATTTTTCGCGCAAATAAATAATTCTTTGGTTGTCCTAAATCGTGTTTTAGGTAACTTTTCGCCATTTTCAATAGTGATTGTAGTCATATTTTCAGGATTATAACAACAACAAAAATAAGTGATTTTATGAGTAATGTCAAATGATTGGGAGAAGCGGCGAAAAAACCGCCTGAATTACCAGCCAGGTCCATCCAGCAGTTTTAACCACACTGCCCAAGCTTTCCCCTTCGCCTAAGCCTTTGCCTAAGCCTTCTTCTGTTCCTTTCCCTTTCACGCTAATTTACTACTTTTGCGCCCATGGAAAAAAAGCCTACAGTACTTAGTGGAATACGCCCAACCGGAAACCTGCACCTGGGGAATTATTTTGGGGCAGTCAAGAATTTTGTGAAGATGCAGGAGACCAATGATTGCTATTTTTTCATTGCCGATTACCATATGCTCACCACCCACCCAAATCCAAAAGATTTGCAGGGAAATGTCAGGCAGGTAATTATTGAGTACCTCGCAGCCGGCCTCGACCCTGAAAAAGCAACGCTTTACCTGCAAAGTGATATTCCCGAAACGGCCGAATTGTACCTGTTCCTGAACATGAACGCTTACATGGGCGAGCTGGAAAGGGTGACAACTTTTAAAGAGAAAGCACGAAAACAGCCCGACAATATCAATGCGGGCTTGCTTACCTACCCGACTTTAATGGCTGCTGATATTATCATCCAGCGTGCACATCTAGTTCCTGTTGGAAAAGACCAGGAGCAAAACCTGGAAATGACACGCACTTTTGCCCGCCGGTTTAACCGGATGTATAAAGTGGATTACTTCCCAATTCCGAAGGCTTATAATTTTAATGATGAACTGGTAAAAATTCCGGGGCTTGATGGTTCGGGGAAAATGGGTAAATCGGAAGGGGAAGGCAATGCGATATTCCTGAACGAAGACCCAAAGATGATTCATAAAAAAGTAATGCGCGCTGTTACCGATAGCGGTCCCACCGAAATGAATCAGCAAAAACCAGAACCAATTCAAAATCTTTTCGAACTTATGAAGGTTGTTTCAAAACCAGATGTTATTGAGCATTTTAATGATCAATATAACAATTGCACTATCCGTTATGGTGATCTGAAAAAACAGTTGGCTGAAGACATCATTGCGTTTACTGCGCCTTTTTACGAACGAATTAAAGAATTGTCATCCAATGAAGATTACATCACGAAGGTGATCAATATGGGTGCTGAAAAAGCCAGGGAGAATGCCGTAAAAACCATTCGGGATGTTCGTGAAATCATCGGTTTTAGAAAAATTTATTAAACTACAAAAGAGAAAGCAGGTCAGGGGCTTATGTTAGAACGCCAATCAAATACAAAAACAGAACCGGAAAAGGCCGTGCTGGTGGGTTTGATTACCCAGCACCAGGATAAGAACAAGATTAACGAATATCTTGACGAACTGGCTTTTTTGGTAGAAACAGCCGGTGGAATACCCGTTCAACGGTTTACGCAATCATTGGAATCGCCCAACCCAAAAACTTTTGTGGGAACAGGAAAACTTGAAGAAATTCGTCAGTACATTAAGGCTGCCGAAATTGATCTGGCGGTATTTGATGATGAATTGGGAGCCTCACAAATCAGGAACCTGGAAAAAACATTGGAATGCAAAATACTTGACCGGACAAACCTCATCCTCGATATTTTCGCAAAAAGGGCTAAAACAGCCCATGCCAAGGTGCAGGTTGAATTGGCACAATATCAATACTTGCTTCCCCGGTTAACCGGTATGTGGACTCACCTTGAGCGCCA
>JAUXBM010000101.1 GCA_030619415.1 Chlorobiota bacterium | reverse complement strand
TGGAGGTGTTATCTGGACAACGGCTGCTTTCGTTGCCGTTAACATGATCATAGGAAATGCCGTGGAACCAAAAATGATGGGAAAGGGTCTTGGGCTTTCGACTTTCGTTGTATTCCTCTCGCTCCTGTTCTGGGGTTTCGTCTTAGGCACTGTTGGCATGTTTCTTTCCGTTCCGCTTACGATGGCAATTAAAATCATGCTCGAACAAAATCCCGATACAAAATGGCTTTCTATAGTATTGGGCACAAAACAAGAGGCACAGACAGTGGTTAATAGCAAATCTAAATCGCTCGATAATTCCTGAAATAGTTAAACGGCTTTCAGGATTATTGTGGTACTTATTGACATTGGACTCCAACCTGCGGAAGGCTGGAAGGTCAATTCTTATTCATGGACGGAGTCCAAAAACCAACTTTTTATACTGGTTTTCATTTATTCATCAGAGAACCCTAGCGTTTTTGCCACCTTGTATTTTTCCATTTCTGCTGATCTGCCTTTGAGAGAAACGTCCAGGCAACAATACGGCTGGTCTTATTTCCCTGTCCCATTGGAATAGTCTCAACTTCGGTAGCTTCGGCCTTTTTCAGGGTGCTGTAAATGCCTTTCAAATTTGATTTTTTTGATATCAAAGTAGAAAACCAATAACAGGAATCAGCAAAATATTTACTTTGACGAACCAGTCTGTGTACAAATCTTTCTTCACCTCCTTCACACCAAAGCTCATGGCTTTGACCGCCAAAATTCAAAATGGTTTTTGTCACTTTTTTATGGTTCAAATTACTTAATTTCCGAAGGGTACCGGCCTGGGCTTCTTCTGCGGAAGCATGAAAGGGAGGGTTGCAAATGGTTAAATCAACCCGCTCGTCTTTTCGAAGGATGCCAAAAAGAATGTCTTTTGGATTTTCTTGTAATCTCAGTATGACCTTCCCTTTCAGCAAAGGATTTGATTCGATGATATTGTTTGCAGATTCAATAGCAAGCGGATCGATATCGCTGCCGATAAACGACCAACCATACTCAACATTTCCGATGATTGGATATATGCAATTGGCACCTACACCAATGTCCAGGCATTTAATTGAGGTGCCCGTCGGGATTTTTCCATAATTGAAACGGCGCAACAAATCTGCTATATGGTGGATGTAATCTGCCCTTCCGGGGATGGGCGGACATAAATATTTTTGAGGGATATCCCAATGATCAATGCCGTAATGAAATTTCAAGATCGCTTTGTTTAAAGCCTTCACCGCTTCAGCATCAGCAAAATCAATTGATTCATCATTGTACTTATTCAACTTTACAAATGGGGCCAGGGCCGGAAAAGCCACGACCAGTTGTTTGAAGTCGTAGCGCTCACGGTTCTTGTTTCGCGGATGTAAACCGGATTTTTCTTTTTTGTGTACTCTCTTTTTATGCTGCATGGAACCGATATCTGAAATGCTGAATTTGCTAAGTTATAATAAAAATAGTCGAGGGGAACACACTTACGATGTCTAGTGTTTGTCGCTGAAGTTGATTTGCAGGAATAAAAACAAGGGTGGGGAAATGTCATTTCAGACCAAATCGAGTAAATTGCGACACAAAAGAAAAACATGGCACTTTCAAACAATGATATTTTAAAGAAATTAAGAGTGGCTTTAAAATTGCGTGATAGCGATATTGTCGAAATATTAGGCCTTGTGGATTACAAAATCTCCAAAAGTGAATTGGGTGCATTTTTCAGAAATGACCGGCACCCAAAGTATATGGAATTGCAAGATCAAATATTGCGAAACTTTCTAAATGGCCTGGTAATTTACAAAAGAGGGCCAATGGAAAAGAAACCAAGCGATATAAAAAAATAACAGAAAAAAGTAAATTATAGTACTGTTGACCTAAAAAACCAATCACGCAAAGGCGCGGAGACGCAAAAGTTTAAAGCTGAATTACAACCAGGATGAGATGCTTTAATGCTATTTTTGAATGATGCCGCATCAACTAACCAATAGTAAGAGCGTAAAGTCTTTTCTTAACGATAAAGTTCTTCAATATAACCAACCATCATTTATCGTGACGGATCCGATTAGCATCCCTCACCTATTCCATAAAAAAGAAGACATAGAAATTGCAGGTTTTCTCACTGCACTCATTTCGTGGGGACGGCGGACAGCAATTATTAAAAGTGCAAACGAGCTTGTGGAACTGATGGATAATTCGCCACACGATTTTATTATGAACGCCACTTCCAACGACCTTTCAAAACTCACGCGTTTTGTTTACCGCACTTTCAACAGCGATGATTTACTGTTCCTAATCAATTCCTTGCAGGACATTTACTCAAACCAGGGAGGACTAGAAAGAGTAGCTATAAGCAGTTTTGAAAATACGGGGAACATAAAAGGAATAATCATCGGACTGAGGGATGCTCTGCTGATGAACCCTCATCTGAATAGATCTGAAAAACACCTGGCCAATCCTGAAAAAGGTTCGGCAGCAAAAAGGATTAACATGTTTTTAAGATGGATGATAAGACAGGACAATAAAGATATTGATTTTGGACTCTGGAAAAATATTCCACAAAGTGCACTGATGTGTCCACTGGATGTGCACTCTGGCAGGGTGGCGAGGAAACTTAATTTGCTATCAAGGAAACAGAACGATTGGAAGGCGGTTGAAGAACTGACGAATAATCTGAGGAGATTCGATCCGGAGGATCCGGTTAAATACGATTTTGCTCTTTTTGGGTTGGGTGTTTTTGAGCTGTTTTGAGTAAGAACGTTTTGGGTAACGATTTGGGAAACCGGGTAAAAGCGAAAATTAAAATGCAACGGGTGTGTAAATGGCTGAATAAAACACAGCTGAATTATCTGTTTGATCAGTATGGATAACCATGTGCGTATTAAAAGGAATATCATTAATTTCTTCCTCGTTTTCAAAATTGAAAACCACCTGCACCGCATTCTTGTATAAATAATCAGTTGCAATTGCTGAGGTATTGAAAGGGATATCGTCAACATAAGTTTCCTCATCAAAATCGAGTGAAACAATGTTTTCGTCAAAGTAAACTGCTGCGACTTCTTCTGTATCGAAAGGAATATCGTTGATGTATGCTTCATCATTAAATGAAAATGTTGCTGCAATGTTTTCATTCATCAAATTATTATAAATCATTTCTGTATCGAAAGGAATATCATTGATGTATGCTTCTTCTTTAAAGTTAATCTCTGAAGCGAAAACGCTTGCTGAAAAAATAAGGGTGAAGATGGCGATAAGAGCGGTTGAGTAATTATTTGTTTTCATGGCTTTGTTGTTTTTTGTTGTTAAAATCATGATGCAAAAATAGAGTGATAAATAGCGCCTGTAAACCAAAATTCGGCGAATGGAGCGGATTTGTCGGTGAATGGTGGAGTTTGGAAAAGCAAACAGGATAAAATTAGAACTGGGCGAGGAAACTGATAAGGTTGTCGTCCTGCGAAAGCTTTAGTTTTTTACGCAACCGGTATCGCGCAACTTTGATACTATTTAGAGACTGGTAGGTGATTGCAGCAATCTCCTTTGACGTCATATTGAGCCTGAAAAAAGCACACATCCTTATTTCATTGCTGGAGAGATCGGGGAATTTATTTCGAATGCTCGTATAAAAATTGGTATGTACTTCCTGGAACCTCAGCTCAAATTCCTCCCATGAAAGCGTGTCTGTATTCGATTTTAATTCGTTAATAAGTTCGGCAATTACCTTCTGATTTTCAGGCTTGGCGACTATCCTGGTTTTCTTCAGCTTTTCGATGATGCTTAAAATAAATTCATTTTTTCGGAGCAGGTACATCACGTAAGTGGTCATCTCCTTGTTGGTGTGTTCCAGCTTTTCTTCAAGTCCGGCCCTTTCCAGTTCTACCTTATTTTTTTTGTTCTTTTCCAGCTTTAGCAACAGGGCAATGACTACCAGTACAAATACCAATCCTGCGATCAGCAAAATATAGATCAGGTTATTTCTGTTTCTCCTTTGTTTTTCAACTTCTTTTTCAAGCCGGGCCTGTGTGAGCTTTTGTTCAAACTGATATTGCATTTCAAGCTGTGTGAGCCTTCTTACATTTTCTTCGTTATAAATACTGTCAGAAAACTGTTTGTAGGTTTCGTAAAATGCCAATGCTGTTTCATAATTTTTAAGCCGTTTATGAACAGCGCTCAAATGCTGCGATGCGAGCGCAATCATGGAATATTGATTTGTTTGCCCGGCTATCTGAAGCCCTTCGTCGAGGTATTTCTCTGCTTCGCTGAATTTTTGAATGGCGAAGTAGTTTATCCCCATATGGACATATGTTTCGGCCAGGAACATGGTTTTAGACCCTGTTGGATTCACATTCATCGTCTGCTGAATATTAACGCTTTGTTGTAAATAATCAAGGGCGCCATCATTTTGATCCTGCATTTCATCCAACAATCCCAATTTAAACAGGGCATGCGCCATCCCGGCTTTGTTTTCAATTTGCTCAAATAATAACAGCCCCTCAACATAGTAATCCCTGGCAATATCGAAATTACCAAGTTGAATGTAAATGGATCCAATGTTGGTTGTAGATCCTGCCACATTTATACTGTCTTCTGATTCTTCAAATAATTTAAGCGCTTTTGAATAAAGTTCAAGTGCCTTTGTCGGCTTATTCATATTGATATAAACTACGCCGAGGTTATTGTACAGATTGGGCAACCGCTTATTTGTATTGCTTTCTTCTGAAATCCTGATGCCTTGTAAATAATGATTCATCGCCTCCGGGTAGTTGCTTTTTTCGATGTAGCGATTACCGAGCAGCATATGGGCTTTGATCAATTTATCATAAGAACCGGTATTCGATAAATAATCAATAGCAAGTTTAAATTCTTTTTCTGCTTTGATTACGCTATCCGTTTGCATGGCAAGGCTCCCAAGCAGCAAATGAACTGCACCCTGACTTTCATCGTTTTCTGATTGCCGTGCAAGCATAAGCGCCTTTTTTGCCGTCGAGAAAGCCTGCTCAATATCAACAGCAACAAATGCATTGCCTAGTTCGATATACAGATCGATCTTCTCAGAAATGTCGTGCTCGCCTCTAATTGCATCATTCAGGCTGTCAATAAGCACATTCTCCTGCGATCGGGCCTGATTGCAGATTAACAGAAGTAATAAAATGTAAACTATTGAGCGCATGATGAATATTGGTGGCAAAAAACAAGCATAAAGGTAAACAGAATTCAAATTCTATTGTTTAGAGGCTGTTTGGAATTTATACTTCAGTTTTCTTATGTGTCTTTTTGCTCCAGGTAATAGGTCAGCGAATATTTCCCTCCACCCAAAAAGGCCAATATAGCATAGCTAAAAATGTATAACAGGATATTCGTATGATCAAAAATAGAATCGTCACTGTGTGCAATTAACAAGGCAACCAGCATTGTAAAAATCAGGGGCAGGGCAGCTAAACGCGATTTATAGCCGATAATTATCAGGATAGAACAAAAGAACTCGGCAAATGCCGCGAGCATTAATGACAATTCCTGACCAATTCCGATCGGGTCGGCAAAACTAAAATCGCCCTCGATAATCTTACCCATTTTATCTACACCGTGTGTCAACATCAAAATTCCCACAGCCAACCTCATTGCAAGCAACAGGACATTGATGACTATACCGTAATCATCCGTACAACAATTCTTTTTTTTCATGAATGAATACCAATGAATCGGCTTCAAAAATACAAAACTTGCAAGGAGTAGTGCATGTCCCAATTTCCATAAAAAAATCCCGGCTCAATTAAATGACCGGGATTCTTCAGGTAGTTTCGATATTTTAATAAAGCCTCAGATCGAAGGTAACTTTTACCAGGAGGGTTTGTCCGGCGTATTGATCAAATTTATCCGAATCAAGGCTCTCCACCAATTCAATTACATGGTCTTTCATGTCTTCATTAAAACTGTTGGCCTGTACCACGTCGAATGTGCCATCCTCTTCAATTAAAACCTGGATGACTACATCACCCTGATGCCTGCTTGTTATTCCAAATTCAGGGTATTCCAATTCATCATCGATATAATCGGCCACCTGTGATGCTACATATTTAGAAGCCGGTACAGGTTCGTTTGCGAAGGCAGTTGTTGAAATAAATAATCCTAGCAAAATTGCTAAAGTTGTGATTCTTGTTTTCATGATATTCAATTTAAAGTTATTAATTAATGATTGCTGGAAAGTCATTAACCATTGCTGTGCCAAAAACTTTAAGCTGCTTAATATCTGATATTTAAATGAAGAGGGATGAAAACCAGGCCGGAAGGCATTGTTCGGCTACAAACACCGCCTGTCCGAATTCGGGCGCTTTATTTTACTGATTAACAATATTTTAACAAATTTTTAACATTTGCCTAAATATTTGAACCTGTAACCTGTTAGGTTGGCTTGAACCTAACAGGTAGAAGAATATGCTAAAAATTGTGTTGTATGTATTTCAACCTATCAGGTCCAGGTCGACCTGATAGGTTTAAAGGGATTAGAAATCCTCACGCCTTGCCGTTTTTAACCTCTTTCTTGATGCGCTGGATATGTCCCCGGCCCAAAGCCTTCACCTCGCAGCCCAATTC
>JAUXBM010000056.1 GCA_030619415.1 Chlorobiota bacterium | reverse complement strand
ATTGGTTTTGGGTTGATGGTAGCGGGTATTTGGCTTGCATACACCAGGGAAGGGGCATATGCCGGGCATATAGCCCTCGGCGTGACTTTGGGGGTAAGCGTTATTGGTTTGTTGCTGGCCCTGCGATCGAAAACCTGGAAAAAGGCCATGCTCAGCACGGAAATTGATAGCAAGGTCAGGACGATTGACAAGGACGACCTGAATGTTGGAATGAAGGGAAAAACGATATCAAGATGTGCCCCAATGGGTAAAGCAGTTTTTGACGATAAGTTTTTTGAAGTAAGTGCATTCTCAGAATTCATCGACGAGGAAAAAGATATTGAGATCATCAAGATCTCGGGAAATAAAATTTTTGTTAAACAAGTAAAAAAATAATCATGGACAACATTTTTGTAATTATTGCCGGTGGTGTGGGCGCCATATTTTTGTTATGGCTGCTGTTCTATTTTATCCCTGTAGGACTGTGGTTTACAGCCCTGGTTTCGGGAGTGCGTATTTCGCTGCTCCAATTAATTTTAATGCGGTGGAGGAAAGTACCTCCTGGCGTAATTGTAACAAGTATGATTGCTGCAACAAAGGCGGGCATCCACCTCAAACGTGATGACCTCGAAGCGCACTATCTTGCCGGAGGGCATGTGCAATCTGTGGTCAATGCACTCATATCTGCTGATAAAGCAAATATGGACCTGAACTTTCAAACGGCAACGGCCATCGATTTGGCTGGTCGTGATGTGCTTGAGGCTGTGAAGATGTCGGTAAACCCAAAAGTAATCGACACCAAAAAAGTTGCTGCTGTGGCAAAGGATGGTATTCAGCTTATCGCGATGGCCCGTGTAACTGTTAGGGCAAACATTCAACAACTGGTAGGAGGTGCCGGCGAAGATACAGTCCTGGCACGTGTTGGAGAAGGTATTGTTTCATCCATTGGCTCAGCAGATTCGCACAAAGCCGTGCTTGAAAACCCGGACCGTATTTCGAAAGTTGTCCTTTCGAAAGGCCTCGATTCAGGAACTGCATTTGAGATCCTTTCAATTGATATTGCTGATATTGATATTGGTAAGAACATTGGCGCTGTGTTGCAGATGGATCAGGCCAATGCGGATAAA
Organism: Chlorobiota bacterium; assembly: GCA_030619415.1. Taxonomy (GTDB): domain Bacteria; phylum Bacteroidota; class Bacteroidia; order Bacteroidales; family F082; genus JAADID01. The sequence continues at coordinate 7,687 of JAUXBM010000056.1, read as the reverse complement.
AATATTGCCCAGGCAAAAGCAGAAGAACGTCGTGCGATGGCTGTTGCTCACGAGCAGGAAATGAAGGCCAAAGCCCAGGAAGCCCGTGCAAACGTTATCCAGGCCGAAGCAGAAATTCCAAAAGCAATTGCCGAGTCGTTCAGGTCAGGAAATCTAGGAATTATGGATTATTATAAATTTCAAAATATCCAGGCCGATACCAAAATGAGGGATTCTATTGCCGAAGAACCACCAACTTTGGACGTGAGGGATGAGTAAATCCTGATTAAGTAATAATATTTCCAATTTAACAGCGTTTGCATTTTCGGTGTAAACGCTGTTGTTAATTTTGAATTCCGCTTCTAATTCGCTATATTTGTGTCTATACTTTTATGGATATTTTGGAAAAAGACAAACTGGTCGAACGTAAATTCGAAGAGCTGTTAAAATGCAGTTCTACTTTAACCGCTCAGGATGAAGAAAATATTACCCGTGCTTTTCATATTGCACAGGCGGTTTTTATTAACGAATCTTTACCAAATGGGAGTCCATATATATTACACAACATAAATGTGGCCATTACTGCCATGAAAGAGATTGGGCTCGGGCCTACCTCTGCTATTTGTGCTTTGCTGCATGGTGATCAGATTTCCCCCAATTTAAGTATTGAAAGTATCCGTAACGATTTTGGCGAACAAGTGGCCGAAATCATCGAAGGGTTTAATAAAATATCAGCACTTCGGACTGAACGTATTTCATACCAGTCAGACGCTTTCCGTAAATTATATCTTTCGATGGTGAATGATATGCGTGTTATTCTTATCAAACTTGCCCACCGCCTTAACGACATCAGGAATATTGAATTGCGCGGTGATAAAGCCGGCCATTTTATTGAAGAGATAAACCATATTTATTCACCCATTGCACACAGGCTGGGATTGTATAAAGTAAGAACTGAATTTGACGAGCGCATTATGCGTTACCAAAACCCGGAGCTTTATAGCTCCATCAGTCAGAAAATAAAAGAAACAAAATCCAAACGCGAAGTTTTTATCAAGGAATTTATCCGGCCTGCCGAACGGGAAATGATGGCACAGGGTATTGAGTACGATATAAAATGGAGAACAAAATCTGTCCCTTCCATTTATAATAAAATGAAGCGGCAAAATGTGGAATTTGAAGAGGTTTACGACCTGTTTGCCATTCGAATTATTTTGGACAGCAAACCCAGCAAGGAGAAGGAGATCTGCTGGAAAGTTTATTCCATAGTCACGAATATTTATCCACCCAACCCAAAACGATTACGCGACTGGATCAGTACCCCGAAAGCCAGTGGTTATGAGTCGTTGCATACTACAGTTCTTGGTGAAAACAAAAAATGGGTAGAGGTGCAGATAAGGACAAAACGCATGGACAAAGTTGCCGAAGAAGGGCAGGCCGCTCACTGGCAATACAAAGGGGTGATGAATAAGAGAGATACGGAAGACTGGCTTTCGCAAGTACGCGATATTTTACAAAATCCCGATCAGATTGTTCATAATTTTGCCTACCGTTCTGAGCATACAAAAAATGACCGGATTTTTGTGTTTACGCCAAGAGGCGATTTGAAGCAGTTAAAGGCTGGTTCAACGATACTTGACTTCGCATACGAAGTGCATACCGATGTAGGAGCCAACTGTAAAGGTGCTAAGGTAAATGACAAATTGGTTCCCATTCGTCATGTTTTAAAAAACGGAGATAAAGTAGATATACTTACCTCAAAGAATCAAAAACCCAAATTCGATTGGCTGGCATTTGTAAATACAGAGAAAGCCCGGACAAACATTAAAAAACAGCTGAAGGAGGAAAAATACCGGGAGGCTGAATCAGGCAAAGATATTTTGACGAGAAAATTAAAGCGCTGGAAGATCAGGAGTTCGGAAGACCTTGTTAATTTTCTGGTAAAATATTACAAACTGGAAACAGGCACCGATCTGTATTACCTGATTGCAGAAGAGAAAATTGACCTTGCGGATATTAAAAAACGCCTTAAGAAATTTGTTGAAACTGATACAACCCGAAAAAAACCAGAGGTTAGGGAGCCACGGCGTGAAGTAAAAACAGACGTAGCCGATCTGGAAGAGATCGTTTATATTGGTGAGAACCTCAAAAATGTGAATTATCGCCTGGCCAAATGCTGCAAACCAATTCCGGGTGATAAAGTGTTTGGATTTGTAACTACAACAGGTGGTTTGTCGATCCATCGCAAAAACTGTCCAAATGCAAAAAGCCTCACCACCAGGTATCCATACCGGGTGATGGTTATAAAGTGGGTAGTTAGTGAATCGGAGTCGTTCTCGGCCATCAACCTTAAAATTATCGGAACTGATGAGATCGGACTGGTTAGTGCAGTTACAAGTACAATTTCTGATGATCTAAGGGTGAATATGCGATCAATCAATTTTCAGAAAAAAGGAAAACACTCCGAAGGTCGCGTTGTCGTAATGATCAAAGACCTGGATCACCTCGATCAATTAATCGCCAAATTAAACCTTGTGAAAGGTGTCGGGAAAGTTGTGAGGGTTAAATAGTTATTGGTTATCCTACGGACTTTCTTCGGTCGTTGGTTATTGGTCATCGGTCATTGGTAATTGGTAATTGGTCATTGGTTGATCGGTAATTGGTTAATTTGGTATAATGTGAAACCGCTCTATTCGACATATCGCTTTCATTCGTGCATTGGTGGTCTGTTTTTGTTTGACATACGGATTTTAGTAGGATGCGTGCACCAGTGTTATTTCAAGTCCCTCTTATTCAAAATATAGAAAATTGAGCCTAGGTAGAATAAAAACCAGGCTGAAGTTATCGCAAGTGCGCTGTACGATACATTGTCTTCAATTTCCATAAACACATACCTGGTATAAGGAACTGAAATTAAATTGTTCAACGACCTGATTGGAAAAAACTGGGCGATTTCCGGAGCCATTCCATCTTTGAAATAAGGGGCATTCATCAGAATGGTTGTGGCAATGGGCTCGAACATAAGCGTGTACAGGAATAAGATAACAATGACGAACCCGGCCTTTTTGATGACCAGCGTTAGCAAGAAAGCCAAAGTACAATACACCACAATCTCATAAAAATAGGCAAACAAAAATTCCAGTTCATCAAAAATGTATTCAACACCCCATACGTGCGAATAGATGGAGCCATTGATAAAGCCAATTAGGAACAGGAACAAGGTGCTGATCAGGGCAAGCACAATAATTTGCATGAACTTGCTTAAAATAAATTCCTTTTTGCTAATGCCATCAATGATATTTTGCCGCATGGTGCTGTAAGTAAGATCGTTGTTAACAGAAATGATGACAATAAATGCCAGCAGTACTTTTACAAACGAAGCCAGGTAAGTGGTGTTTTGCCAGATATCGGGAAAATCATAAATGGGAAGTATGGTCGGGTCGATTCCATCAAAATCGGCGCCTTTGCTTTTTAGCCACTCCAGGAAAAAAACACCACCCGAAGCGATGATCAATAAGGCCAACAGGTACATCCCCAGTAAAATCCAGAAAGATTTGTAATTCCTGACTTTAAGCCATTCAAGTTTTAACACCCTAATCATTTTCTTTCAGTATTTTAAGGAATTCCTGTTCAAGGGAATTTGTATGCGTGAAAAGTTTCTTCAGCGTTATTCCTTTTTTGAAGCAATATTGGTTAATATCGGTGGCTAAGGTGCCGGGTTTTAACGTGAGCTCAATAATTGAGCCGTTTGAACTGCTTGATTCAATACCCGGATGATCCTTCAGGACATCTCCTAAAACGACCAGGTCATCGCTGGATACATCCACTTTGTTGATTTCACCGAGTGTATCCGAAACACTGCCTTCATGTAACTTAACTCCATTTCGAAGGACACAAAAGTGTGTGCAAACCTTTTGTACCTCATTTAGCAAATGGCTCGCCATGAGAATGGTTTTCCCGTTTTGAGCGATATTTTTGATCAGTGCCCTCACTTCAGCTATTCCTTCCGGATCGAGGCCATTGGTCGGCTCATCAAGAATAAGTACCGGAGGGTTTGAAAGCAATGCTGCACCAATAGATAGCCGCTGTTTCATCCCTAGGCTATAAGTTTTAAACTTATCGTCTTTTCTGTCGAACAGGCCAACCTGCCTGAGTATACTTTCTATATTTTCGTTTCCAGCTTTTTTGATATGTGCGGTAATCCGAAGGTTTTGAACTGCGGAGAGGTATGGATAAAAACAAGGGGTTTCCAATATGGATCCAATTTTTTTACGGGCATCAACGGTGCGCTCACCCCCAAACCATTTAAAACTCCCCTGGTTTGGTGCGATCACATCCAGGATCATCCCGAGGGTAGTGGTTTTTCCGCTGCCGTTCGGCCCCAGTATCCCAAAAACCTGGCCTTGCTTTATCTCAAGGTTAAGCTTATCCACCGCCTGGATCCTGCCAAACCTTTTAGAAAGCTTATTTATTGTGAGGATCGTTTCCAAAATTTTCTGTTTTAAAATCGAACAAGTTTAACATATCGTCGGCTTCAAAGGATTGAATCAGGTCAGGGATTTTAGCCCAACCGATATTTCCCCTGAGGTAAAATGCCAAAGCCATTTCACTCTCTGCCTGTTTAAATACACCGATAAACTCACTTGTTTTGTTATTTTCGTTGCCGTAAAGGTACATGGTATTGCCGCCACCGTACATGGCAATATATTCTTCAAACCCCAATTCCTGGTAGGTTGAAATTACTTCTTTGTATGATTTGTCGGCACGGGCAGTAGAGTCCAGTTTGTAGATCAATAGCTTTTCGATGCCGCTAACCATCTGGTTGTAATCCTCATTCTGCTTTATATTGATCATACGGAGGGTACTCGGGTAGAGGCAAAATTTACGCTCTCTCCGATCCTCCGCATAATCCTTTAAAGGCTGTTCCTGGGAAAAGAGGGGCTGCATTAACCCCATCAGGAATATGATACTAATAAGTGTCTTTGTCATGATCGTGATTATCACGCATTTTGCCCAGGTTCTCAAGACCTTCTACACGCAATTCCTGCGCTATTTTAGAAATGTTGCTCAAATCAATCTCACCATACAAACTCAACATAACGAAACCCTTGTTGCCACCGGCAACCATGATCAACTCCTCAATAATGCCATCTTTTTCGATGATGGAGAATTTAAGGTTTTCTTCGGCATCTTTTATCGACATCAATTCTTCATAACCGGCTTTGTCAACATCGGCGATAGCAGTTTTGTACATTTTTTCGGCATCACCAATACTGTCAGCCATTATCACCTTCAAACCTTTGAGCTTGCTTATGGCTTCAAGAAACTCCTTCTCTGCATCGCTGCCTGCTTCCAGTTCAGTAAACATCGAAAACATTTTCTGGCTCACTGATACTTTTGTGTAATCTTCATTTTCTTCAAGCAGGTTGAAGTATTTTGTAATTACCGTACCTTGGGCGATAACTCCCATCGACAGCAATAACATTCCAATAATTATTAATCCTTTTTTCATGATTTCTAAAATTTAATTGTGTATAATTTCTTTTGCTTTGTTTATTTTATTCAATTCTTTTGAATAGGTTTTTCCTTTGTTTAAGCCTTCCGAAATCATCATCAGCGATGCTTTAGTGATTTCAAATGCCTCCTGCGGATCTTCAACTGCAAATTGATCTTGCTTGGTATTATCCGGAAAGAAAACGATTCCCATTGTGAGTAGTATTAAAATGACAGCTGCAACCGACAGCCATGCTTTGTTGTTTCTCTTTCCGGGATGAGCAAAACTTCTGTTCGACCTGATGCGCTGCTGTTTATTGAGATCAGCATAAAATTGCCCGTCTTTTGTGAGTGTAGGGTTCTCCTTAAAGTAAGCCTTCAACTCTTTTTCCTCGGCAAGTGTTGTTTCGCCCGCCCAGTACTTCTCTTTTAGTTTCTCAATTCGCAAGTCCATATGAGTCAATTTTTTCAATTGTTGTCCTGATTCTTTCCCGTGTTCGCATAAGCGTGACTTTTACATCGCTTAAACTTAATGACAGGATTTCTGCAATATCCTGGTATGTCATTTCTTCCACCTCGCGCAGATGATATATCTCCTTTTGTTTTGGTGTAAGCGACTTTATGATCTGAGCCAGCCACTGCATCCGATCCTTCATGAGCGTATCTTCATCTGTGGCAGAAGACCCGGTGCCAACGATGTCATCACGGCCAATATCGGTATCTGATTGCAAGTTGAAACGATTCACTTTTACCCAATCGTAGCATTGATTGCGTGTGATCCGCATCGCCCATGATTCTATATTGTTTATTTCCGGGAGCTTCATTCTGTTTTTCCATATCTTGACCAAGCATTCCTGCACAACATCATGTGCTGTGTCCTTATTTTTCAATATTGAATAGGCATACCGGTACATTTTTTCAGTAATAGGCATGATTTCCGTATCAAATATTGATCTTGACATGTGGAAAGGAGACGATGGTTCGCGCCCAAAGTTACAAAGAGGGGGGGATTTTACGGGTTATGGGTTACGGGTTAAAAAACTTTAAATTTACTGATTAACGAATTCCGACTTCCAACTCCTTACCCCGACTTCCGGCTTCACGCTTCGGTCTGCCGACTCTTCCCCTCACTTAGCAATCAACCGATACCCCGCTCCATGCAGGGTTACAATTTTAAGAGAAGTATCTTTGGATATGAATTTTCGAAGCTTGGCAATGTAAACATCCATGCTGCGTGTGGTGAAGTAATTGGCATCGCCCCAAATTTTATTGAGCGCAAGCGTTTTAGGAAGAACTTCCCCTTTATGTTCAACAAGCATTTTAAGTAACTCACTTTCTTTAGGTGATAGCGATTGTTTTTTGCCCGACTCATTTTCTGTTAAACTTCTTGCTTTGTGGTCAAACTCGAAAATGCCGATTGTGAAAATATCATCCGGAAATTCGTTGGAGCCACCTGTGCTGCGCGTTAGTATCGCTTTGATTTTATAAAGCAGTATTTCTGAATCAAATGGCTTGGTGATATAATCATCCGCGCCGGTTTTATAGCCTTCAACAATGTCTTCACGAAGGGTTTTTGCGGTGATAAATATAAAAGGCACGTCGCTCCCCGAGTCCTTAAATTTACGCGCAATGCTAAAACCATCAATATTTGGAAGCATCACATCCAGCAACACAAGATCATAGGTTTCTTTCTCGAATTTTGGGAAAGCATCCCGCCCATCGTCAACCCAATCCACCTTCATGTCGTTTAGTTCGATGTACGATTTTAATACGGCCCCAAAATTCAGGTCATCTTCTACTAACAAAAGTTTGCTTTTCATGATATCAGTTTTCATTTTTGGTTTTCACGCATAGGCGCAAAGGCGCGAAAAAAACCTCCGCGTCTCCGCATCTTTGCGTGAAATAATACTTAACAATCAAAACTTAATGTAAATGCACTTCCATTTCCAGGTTCGCTGTTTACAGAAATTTCTCCGCCATGCGCATCCACGATGGCTTTTACATAGCTCAGTCCTAATCCAAAACCTTTAACGTTATGGATGTTCCCACTTGGTCTGCGGTAAAACTTGTCAAAAATATGCCGTTGAACTTCTTTGCTCATACCAATACCATTGTCGGAAATCCGTATGAAAACTTTGTTGTCTTTACTGTAAGTTTCAACCAGTATTTCGGGTGGTTTTTCCGTATATTTTATCGCATTGTCGAGCAAATTATT